>JASFGM010000291.1:0-4893 GCA_050123755.1 Desulfobacterales bacterium | reverse complement strand
AGCGATCGTTGGATGGTCGCTCTCAAAAATCTGCTCATTTTTGCCAGTCTATTTATCGCCACCTGCACCGCTCTGGGATTAATATTAGCCATCTTCCTCGATCAAAGGATTCGCGCTGAAGGCGCTTTGCGTACCATCTATTTGTATCCGATGGCCCTCTCTTTTATTGTGACCGGGGCTGCCTGGAAATGGATTCTCAATCCCGATTTAGGCCTGGAACGGCTCGTTAGAAATCTGGGGTTCGCTGAATTCACCTTTGACTGGTTGGTTAATTCCAAAATGGCGATCTACACCGTGGTGATTGCCGCTGTCTGGCAATCAACCGGTTTTGTGATGGCGCTTTTTTTGGCCGGTCTGCGCGGCATCGATGATGCGATCATAAAAGCCGCTCAGGTTGATGGGGCCAGCCTGCCTCGAATTTATTTGCGCATCATTATTCCAAGTTTGCGTGCGGCATTTCTGAGCACGGTGATCATTCTATCTCATATCGCAATTAAGAGTTTCGATCTTGTGATGGTGCTCACCCGCGGCGGACCCGGATATTCATCCGACTTGCCCGCGACCTTTATGTATGCATTTGCCTTTAACCGCGGCCGTTTGGGATTTGGTGCGTCCAGTGCCATGATGATGTTCTTTGCCGTAATGGCCATTATCATTCCATACCTGTATTCAGAGTTAAGGAAAACACGTTATGCCTGATGAAAGTCCAACAACAACCATGAATCATACTCCCGGGGCGCTTTTCGCCCGGGTGGTGATCTATACGATTTTGATAATTGCTGCGATTTATTTCCTAATACCGCTGTTGGTGATGATCATCACATCCCTGAAAACCATGAGTGACATCCGGACCGGCTATTTGATCTCCTGGCCCAGGGAAGTGACGCTAGATGCCTGGAAGGAAGCCTGGGGGTCCGCCTGTATCGGGGTCAAATGCGAGGGGATCAAAGGCTATTTTTGGAATTCTGTGAGGATGGTGATTCCTGCTGTGGTCATCTCAACGATCATGGGTGCAGCCAATGGATATGTATTTTCAAAATGGCGTTTTAGGGGCAGCGAGACGCTTTTTTCCTGCTTGTTGCTCGGATGTTTTATACCGTTTCAAGTCATTCTGCTGCCGATGGCAAGTACGTTGGGCCGCCTTGGAATCGCGCAAAGTTTAACCGGTCTAATTATGGTGCACATTGTCTATGGACTGGCATTCACGACCCTGTTTTTCCGCAATTTCTATGTGACGATTCCGGATGATCTGGTCAAGGCTGCCAAAATAGATGGCGCCGGTTTTTTCAGAATTTTCTGGAAAATCCTCCTTCCGGTTTCGGCTCCGATTTTTGTCGTGTCGATTATCTGGCAGATGACACAGATCTGGAACGATTTTTTATTCGGCGTGGCCTTTTCAGGAAGCGATAGCCAGCCGGTAACCGTGGCATTAAACAATTTAGTCAATACAAGTACGGGCGTAAAGAAATATAATGTGGATATGGCTGCGGCCATCATCGCCGGTATACCGACGCTTTTAGTGTATATCGCTGCCGGAAAGTATTTTTTGCGCGGGCTTACGGCTGGAGCCGTTAAAGGATAGGTTGGAAAGGGCGTAAGGCCCCACAAAACATAATAAAAGAGAATCATTATGGCATCGCTTACAATAGAAAATATTACTAAAAAATTCGGCTCGGTAGAGGTCTTAAAAGGAATTTCTCTCAGTATCGAACCCGGTGAATTCCTGGTGCTGGTGGGCCCGTCCGGATGCGGAAAATCCACCTTGTTAAACTTAATCGCCGGTTTAGAAAGTATTACGAGCGGAAAGGTCATATTCGGTGATCGCGTCGTAAATCATATCAGACCCAAAGATCGAGACATTGCAATGGTGTTTCAATCCTATGCGCTCTATCCGAACATGAGCGTCAAACAGAATCTTTCATTTGGTCTTGCAACCCGAAAAATGCCTAAGGCCCAAATCGAAAAAACAATCCAAACTGTTGCTGATATGCTGCAAATTACTGAATTGCTGAATCGAAAGCCCTCGCAACTGTCGGGTGGCCAACGGCAACGTGTGGCCATGGGGCGAGCGCTTGCGAGGGATCCGGCGATCTTCTTGTTTGACGAACCGCTCAGCAACCTCGATGCGAAGCTAAGGGTTGAAATGCGCACGGAAATCAAATTACTCCATCAACGTATCAAAACGACCGTGGTGTATGTTACCCATGATCAGATCGAGGCCATGACGCTGGCTGATCGCATAGCGATCATGAAAGATGGTGTTATCCAACAATTTGATACCCCTCAGCAAATCTACGAGAACCCATCCAATCTCTTTGTTGCCGGTTTCATCGGTTCTCCCTCAATGAACTTCATTCCATGCCGTATTACCCGGCAAAGTCAAAGAAGGGGTGTTATTTTGAAAACAGGAAATGCAGCGCCCTTTTTTGTGCCTGTAGACGAATTAAATCTGGAACTGGATCCATGGATTGACCGTGATGTTATTTTAGGAATACGTCCGGAAATGATATCGCATGGATTTACCGATCAGGGCGGAAATCATCACATCCATGCGATCGACAGCGTGGTGGAAGTTCTCGAACCAACAGGGCCCGATACGCTAGTGTTCATCAATATCAATGGGAAGGAAGTGAGATGCCGTGTGCCGCCAAATGCCGTCAAATCTCCCGGGGAACGTATGAAGCTGATGGTTGACATGTCGAAGGCCCTCTTTTTCAATCCTCAAACCGAAGAACGAATTGGACCATAAATATGCTTTAATTATGATGAGGACGCAATCGTTTTCGAAAACCGATAATAGAAAAATAGACAGAATAATAAGACGATTGCATCTCGGTTACAGTCTGAAGCCGGACATCAGATGAAAAAACAAATAGTAGACAGCGCCTGCGATTCCGATCAGGCTTACAATCGAAAAAGCGATTCGTCTTCGGTTCGCCCGATGTTCTCTTTGGTCCTCTTTTTCATTTAGATACGTGATGGCCGTGTCAACTACCGTTCTGCGCAGTGAGGTGATCGAGGGTTTCCGGCAATGTGGACAAAGCTCCAGAAAGCTGCCCAGGTCTTTGGTTTTGTAATGGTAGCGGCTGACATAATGATGCGGCGTGCTGATGGTTTCATCGATTTTTTTCTGCGGTCTGCTTCCTAAAAGAATTAAAGACCGTTCCTCATTAATGATCGCGGGTTCGACATCTAAAACAGTTATTTCCTCCTGATTTATTTTTTTTGCCTCCATTTTCCCACCTTAAGGGTTGAAGTGATGTTGTATGCATGACTCATCGCCGAGAACGCACAACGAGAAAAAAATATATTCAATCGACGCGAACCCCCTGATTTCAATATATAGGTCCTCGCTAATTGAAAATGCAGAAACCATGCCAGTATTTCAAGCAGTTGTATCTGTTGCAATCATAAATAGTTACGGTTCCAGGGAAAAAATTTTCACTGGTGCGCCTGTGAATTAAACTAAATAAAAATGGGTAGGATTTTTCATATTTTTAAGGGGTTATATAGATTACCATAAGAATAGCTGCCCGATTTAAGAAATCTCTATTAGGTGCCGATAACCTAATTTAGAACCCTAAATCGAGATTTCAATAACCTAAAAACCGATATCCTGTAGTAGCGACGCAACCGGTCGTTACAATGAGAGGTTAGTCATGGCAATTCCCCAGCATCTTGATGTTCTCAAGCAAGGTGTCCGGGTATGGAATGAATGGCGGGAAAAAAACCCCGGTGCTGAGCCTGATCTGGCAGGTGCGAAGCTAAGCAAAGCAAATCTCAAAGGGGCAAATCTGAGCGAAACCGATCTGAGATGGGCCGATTTAACCGCAGCGAACTTGCGAGCCGCCAATCTCAACCGGGCGGACCTAAGACGGGCCATCCTCAGCCGGACCAATTTTAATTTGGCCTACCTCAGTGAGGCCAACCTCAGTGAAACCTATCTGTGCGGCGCAAATCTAAGTAAAGCCGATCTCAGAAAGGCCATTTTTATTCGCTCGGATCTGGCCAGCGTCGATCTCAGTGAATCCGATATCCGCAGAGCTGATTTTAGATGGGCATACCTGATAAAGGCCAAATTCGACGGTGCCGATCTAAGCGGGGCCAATCTAATTGAAGCCAACTTGAGCAAATCTGAATTGAATCGTTCAAACTTAAGTGAAGCCTTTGTCGCCTGGAGCTGTTTTGGAGACAATGATTTGAGTCATACCAGAGGGCTTGAGAAAGTTAAGCACTTCGGGCCTTCAACGATCGGAATCGATACTATTTTTCGATCAGAGGGCAAAATACCGCAAGAATTCCTCAGAGGTGCCGGAGTGCCGGAACATTTTATCGCCTATACGGGTTATTTAAACGCCAAAGCGTTTGAAGGTAATAGCTGTTTTATCAGTTATTCCGGTAAAGATCGGAATTTTGTCGAAAAGCTAAATGCAGACTTGCAAAAAGAAGGGGTTCGGTGCTGGTTTGCGCCGGAAGAAATGAAAATGGGTGATGAGTCCCGGCAGCGGATTAACCAGCAGATTCGAATCCACGAAAAACTGCTGATCGTATTGTCGGAATTTTCAATTGAAAGCGCCTGGATTAAAAAAGAGGTTGAAGCTGCCCTGGAGGAAGAGCACCATCGAAATGGATCGGTATTATTCCCCATTCGACTTGATGACAGCAGCCTGGAGGGTGAGAAAAAATGGCTGGTTAATCTTCAAAAGACGCATCAAATTTATGACTTCAGCACATGGGATACATGGGAAGCTTATTATGAGCAATTTTTCCTTTTACTGCATGATTTGGAAGCAAATGCGCCCGGCGATTCTGATAATGACGGTTTGATAACGCTAGAAGATGTTGACACTTCAGCGCTGAAGTCCTATCCATTAAAAAGCACAAGGAAGTATG
>JASFGM010000290.1:0-4899 GCA_050123755.1 Desulfobacterales bacterium | reverse complement strand
CGGTTTGGGCTTCGATATCTCCTTCAATAATGTTCCCCGTCTTCGGATCGATAGCAATTTGTCCGGAAACAAAAAGAAAATCACCGTATTGAATTGCCTGGGAATAGGGCCCAATGGCTTGGGGCGCATTGTCTGTAGCTAGAATTTTTTTCATCGATATTGCCTCCGTTTGGTTTAGAAGCTGAATTGAGTTTTGACTCAATTCAGCCGATCAGTTGAGGGGCAATCTGTTCAATAAGGGGTTTTAATTCCGACAGGCACTCAGCGGTCGCTTTGACGGCCTTATCCGTTTCAGCCTCGGACATGGGCGTCGATATGGCAAAGAAGCCGCGGTTGGGAATAAAAATGCCCTTATTCATCAAGGAAAGATGGAATAACCTGAGCAGATCCCGATCCTGGGTAAAGAATGCCGTTTGGGCGTCAAATACCGGCTCGGATGTAAAGTGAAGCTGCTGCAATGAGCCATAGCCTTTAATTTGGATTTTGATTTTTAAATCATCAAGCGCACTTTGTAAATTCTTCTTCATCGACCAGCCCAGTGCATTAATCCTATCCAGGGTTTCGGCCGTCATTTCTTTGAGTCCCGCGATGCCGGCTGCCACGGCAATGGGAGTCGCCACGAAGGTCCCCGCGTGATGGGCCGGGTGTTTGTGTTTGGGTGAATACACCGCCATAACATCTTCCCGTCCGCCGAAAGCACCGACCGGCATTCCGCCGCCAATGGTCTTTCCCAGAGCGGTAAGGTCAGGCGCTACATCAAAGATCTGCTGAGCGCCGCCGGTCGCCAGCCGAAAGCTGATGACCTCGTCAACGATCAGGAGCACATCATTTTTGGCGGCCACCTCCTTAAGGTGTCTTAAGTAGTCGTTTTCGGGCGGAATCATGCCGGCGGCCCCCATTATGCCTTCGACAACGACCGCCGCCAGATCATCCTTGTTCTCCTCAATCAGTTTTGTGGCAGTCTCTTTGTCGTTAAACGGCGTGACCAGCACGTCTTGTTCCACGCTCTTGGGGAGCCCGGGCGGCAGGCGTCTCCAGCCGACCTGCATCTCCATGATGTCGTAGCTGCCGTGATAGTTTCCCTCCATCTTTAAGATCTTATCTTTACCCGTAAAAGCTCTGGCGGCACGTACGGCAAACATCAATGCTTCGGTACCTGAAGTGCAAAAGCGCGCCCGCTCCACAGAAGGAATTCTTTCACACAGGATGCGCGCCCACTCAAAGACGGCCTCATGCGGCGCTGCCATAGCAGATCCTAGCGGCGCCTGATTGCAGATTGCCTCTACGACTCTGGGATGGTTATTGCCCAATATCATTGAGGTCCAGTTATTGGAAAAATCCAAGTAATCATTGCCATCCACATCGTAGAGATGACAGCCGTCTCCTTTGGCCATAACCGTGGGGTAGGGTTCAAACCAGATCGAAATACGCATATCACCGTCAGGAACATATTTACTTGCGTCTTCGATCACTTTCGCAGACTTTGGCGATTTTTGCCGATAGGCATCCTCAATTTTTTTGCTGTATTCAGCAACGAGCTCTTTTCTATCCATTATAAAATCCTCCCTTCAATTTAATATGGTAAATAAAAAATAAGCGTTCAGAGGTTCAAGGGTTCAGCGTTCTGGGTTGTACCAGGCTTAATATCTTGTTTTATTCGTTTCATTGGTTGAATTGGTTTTATTGGTTTAGTCTTAACCAATCGAACGAATCAAACCAATCAAACCAATTAAACAAAAAGTGATTTGCGTAACACTTATTATGGGAACTTTTGAACCTTTGAACCCTGAACCTCTGAACACGTGCGATTAGGTTTCGAGTATCATTCGGGAATCTACTATGGATGCACCTTTTTCATGGATGATGACCGGATTAAGATCAATCTCTTTGATCTCCGGATTGTCGATCGCCATATCAGGAAGTTTGGCTAGGATATGCCGAATGGCGCCAATGTCCTTGGGCTTTTCCCCTCTGATCCCGGTTAAGACTTTGTAGCCTTTAATCTCTTTGATCATTTCGTCGATATCGTGATCCGCAAGGGGTGCTACCCTGAAGGAGACATCTTTCAGGACTTCCACAAATATCCCGCCCAACCCGAACATGATCACCGGCCCAAATTGGGGATCCCGTATCATTCCGATAATACATTCCTGTCCTTCGGCGGCCATTGGCGAAATAAGGGCCCCGATAACACGATCCCGCGTCGTAACCTTACAGGCATTGGCCATGATTTCTTCAAATGCCTCCCGGACTTCCGCGTTGCCTTTCAGGTTTAATTTAATTCCGCCGGCATCGGATTTATGGATAATATCAGGGCAAACAACTTTCATTGCCAGTGGATAGGGAATTTTGGAGGTTGCTTGGCCTACCTCGTCGATATTACGAATCAGCGCTGCCTGCGGTAAAAGCAGCCCATATCTTTGCAAGATATTTCTTGATTCCGTCTCGAGGAGATTGGTTCTTTCCTCACTAATTGCCTTAGCAAAGATTTCCTTCACCCCTGAAAGCTCCTGTTTGCGGGGTCGGGCGATTTTCATTCGGCATATCTTTTTGCGGTTTACCGAAAATTTCATCAGATCGCTGAGGCACCGAGAGGATCGTTGGGAAGACTCCATGACCGGGATGCCCGCGTTTTTGAGGATATCCAAAGATTTGATGGCGCCTCTTGCAAAGCTCGTGTTGACAAAAAGCGGCTTTTTAAATTGTTGGACCAATTCCACCAGATCCCTCGAGGTCTGTTCCTCTAGTTCGGCCACATGGGGAGCAATAATATCTTTAAAGCCGCCGAAGAAGCCGGTAATATAAATGCCGTCAACCTCGTCGCTTTGCATGCAAACCTTAACGCATTCGGTGATCATGTGGGGGTTTTCTTCAGCGGTTCCACCATAATCGATGGGGTTGGAGGCGGGCATGCCCTCAAGCAAAAAGGGCTTGATCTTTTCCTGAGTCTCTTGAGAAAGCACCGGCACCTGCATGCCGTGGATTTCGGCGTTATCCGCCGCAATGGAATTGTCGCCGCCGCCTTCCGACAAAATGGCCACCCGATTGCCGTTGGGAAAAGGGCAGTTGCAAAAGACTTCTGCCATATCGAACAATTCATCGATGTTGGTCACCCTGACAATGCCGGCCTGTCTGAAAGCTGCATCCACAATCAGGTCATCGCCTGCCAGCGACCCGGTATGGGAGGCCGCCGCCCTTGCACCGGCAGCCGATCTTCCCACTTTTAGCGCAATAACCGGCTTGTTTTTAATCGTTTCACGAACCTTTTTGACGAGGCGGTTTCCGTCCTTAATGCCCTCAAGGTAGGTGATGATGACTTTGGTTTCAGGATCATCTTTGAGATAATCAATGTAGTCAGCAAAGCTTGCACCGATCGCATTCCCCAGGCTAATAATTTTGCTAAAACCCAATCCCCGCATGCGTGCATAATGGGTCAGGGAATCAATCACATTACCACTTTGAGCCAAAACAGAAATCGGCCCTTTTTCTAATCGCGGTACACCCAACAGATTCATATTCACCGAAGCACTGAACATGCCGCTGCAATTGGGACCAATAACACAGACTCCGGCCTTGGCGGCCTCGTTTAGGATTTCTGCCTCTATTTTCCTGCCTTCTTCTCCGGTTTCTCCCAGACCGGCTGTGATGATAATGATGCCTTTAACGCCCATTTTTACACTATCGGCAACAGCAGATACCAGAAATCTGGGGGGGATCACCACCATGGCCAGATCGACCTCCTTGCCCACATCAGTGATCGCGGGATAGGCCTTTCTTCCGAAAAGTTCTGATCTTTTCGGATTGATGAGATACACATCTCCATCAAATCCGCCTTCAAGGAGGCTTCGTGTTCTTCGCTCGGCAGCCTTTCCCGGAACCTCGGAGGCACCGATTACGGCAACCGAGCGCGGGTTAAATACGCTTTCCATCGACATGTCCATCTATACTTCTCCTCTAAGTAGGTTTCAGGTGTCAGGTTTCGGGTGTCAGCAAACAGATGACGGAGGCCAGAAAACAGTCTGCCCTTTGTCTTCTGTTATCTGTTTTCTGTGCTCTGTCTTCTGTATCTTCCTGACACCTGACAACTGAACACTGAAACCTATAACTAGCGTCATCATTTTCTTTTAATCAATCCAAAATCTCTACTAATATAAGTTTCAAACGCCTCGAATTCTGTCTCGAGTTTTGTTAAAGCCGGTAAAGCTTGTTTTTTCTTTTTAAGCGCAACTGCAGTGATAAAGGCATTTAGTAAACTCATCGGCGCTGTAAAAGACTCAATGTAGGTCGGTATCTCAGTCTCGACAACGAGTGACATATCGGCTAATTGGGCGATGGGGGAGAGATGACTATTGGTGATGGTGATGATGTACGCTTTTTTTCTTTTGATCTTCTCCACAATATTGACGACATCCCGTGTAAAGCGTTTAAAGCTAAGGGCGATTAAAACATCGCCTTTTCCGGCAGAAAGAACCTGCTCGGGGATGTCTCCAATGCCCGGTTTAATAAGGGTAACTGACTTTAAAAAAAATCTCAGATTGAAAGCCAAATAAAAAGCCAAAGCGTAACTGCTTCGTAAACCCAAAAGATATATCGATTTAGCGGATGATAGTTTCCCGACGGCTTTCTCAAATACCTCATTGGATATTCCATTCGTAATTTTTTGGATATTTTCGATATCGCCGCGCAATATTTCTAAGAATACGGAATCAGAAATTCCGAAAGTTTCCGCGGATTCGGCCAACCTTTCCGCCGTGGAGTTGCCCTGAATGATGTAGTTTCCGATCTCCCGCTTGAATTCAGAAAATCCTGAGAATCCAAGTCTTGTGATAAAGCGTGTAAAGGTCGCCTCGGATACACCGGCCTCTTTTGCGAGCTGATTGGCCTTTAAGATCAAGGCGT
>JASFGM010000289.1:0-4910 GCA_050123755.1 Desulfobacterales bacterium | reverse complement strand
TATCTTCTTAAATCCGGGTGATTTAATTCAAATGAGATTTGAAGTTTCATGCCTAGCCGTTTCGCACCCCAATACTGGATAATACAATTGCAAATGGCTCCAGCCAAGACCCCCCAGGAGAAACCGACCATGCCATAGCGGGACCCCAATAGAATCCCACCCAAAATAATTCCCAAATTGTAGATGATCGGTGCCAGAGCGGGTATGCCGAATTTCTCTTTTGCAAACTGAACGGCCATAAAAAGCCCGCTCGCAAAGAAGAAAAATTGGGCTGGTATAATGATTCGGGTCATTCGAATCAAGGCCACCCTCAGTTCCGGTTCATCATAGCCCGGTGCGAGTACGGCAATGACATCGTTGGTGAATCCTTCAGCAAGACATATAAGGCCTATTAAAATAATGCCTAAATTGGTGAAGATGATGGAAAAAACATGCCAGCCTTCGTTTTCTGCATCCCTTGCAAGGTAACGAGAAAAAATTGGAATAAAGGTGATGGACAGAAATCCGCTGGCCAGAAGATGATTTAAGATTTCAGGAATTAAAAAGGAAAGTTGATAAGCATCGACTTCTTGCCCGGCGCCACGAACATAGGCAATAACCATTTCCCTTATCAATCCGATCAGATTGCTCAATAAAACCGAGGCCATCATGATGATTGAGGCAATTCCAACCTTCTTATAAATCGACTGTGACATAGGCAGCGCCAGTTTAGAATCGGTCTTAAAAATGCCTCGAGTACGAGTGCGAGGAAGACGACGCGTACGAAGCGAATGAAGGTTACCTAACATCGTGCGCGTGCTCGTCCTCGTCCTCGGTATCCAAAGCCCAATCGTCTCGTTTTGACCGAGATGACTGCCCTTGCATTACCAAAAACCATGCCAGAAGGCAAAACATCATTTGAAGCGTCCTTGACAGGGTTTTGCAGATCTTTTATGATGACAGTTCTAATTATTCGGACCTTCGTTGTTATTTTTGTGCATTTTGTGGCGAAACACTTACGCCACCAAGACACAAAGGCTCAAAGATGAATATTAACCAAAAAGTGACGCGTTTCGCTTTGTGTCTTGGTGCCTTTGTGGCATCAAAATAAGCATGACCAAGGAAATAATTCCACAAAAAATTACGGCAATTTTTGTTTACGGACGCCCCCCGTTGGTGTTTGCCGGAATGCTGTGTGCCATTGCCGTCATATGGACACAAAGCCCGATTCTGTATACCATCGGCGTCGTTCTTTTATTCATTTCCATGAGCTTTGATCTGGTCGACGGGTGGTTTGCCGCCCGCTTTGAGCTCAACCCCAGAATGGCGCAGCTCGCCGACCGCCTGATGGATAAGGTGGTCTACTCCATAATCTTTCCCCTGGTTGCCGTCGGTGTCATGTGGCGGGTTCATTTTGCATCGCCCAACCCCAGCAAAGGAGAAATATTACATGCCCTTCTGGTCCTGCTTCTGGCCGTAACCGTTCTGGTACGGGACAATTTTGCGCATTTTATGCGTGGTTTTGCCATCCGCAAGGATCAGGAACCCGAATACAAAGAATTTACCCGCCTGCGAACGATTGTTGCCGCACCGGTAGGCGCCCTGCTTTACGCCTATGCCTTTTATGTGCCGGAAGGGCCGCCCTCAAAGATATATTTCTGGATTTCGTGGCTGGGCAATCTGCCACTACGGGGTCTGTTCTTTATTGAAATCATATTTTTAATCATTAATTTCGGCTCGATTGCCGGCTACGTCCGCAAGTATGGGACTCTGTGTTTGGATGAACTGTGCCTTGGAAATGAACAGATGCGCCGTCGGATCCTGGCCTTTTTTCCCAACGCCTTAACCGTCATGAACGCCATGATGGGACTGCTGGCCGTGTTTTTTGCCTATCAGGAGCGCATTCGCGAAGCATCCCTGTTTTTGATCGGCGCCGCTTTATTTGACAAACTCGACGGTGCCGTTGCGCGCAAACTCGGCCTGACCGAACCCTTGGATGACGAAAAACCGAAAAAGGCAATCAGCTTTGGCGGCCTGCTCGACGACATATCGGATACGGTCAGCTTCTGCATCGCCCCGGCCTGGATATTCTACATAACGCTTTCAAATAATTCCGATCCGGTGATTCAACAATTGCCGATAGGCTGGATCGCATGGCTGTATGCCGTTATGGGAATCACCCGCTTGATTTACTTCACGCTGGACAAATCACCCATTCGCGGTTTTTTTAAAGGCATGCCAACAACGGCTGCTGCTTTGCTGGCAATGTCGGGGTTGATCATTTTTGGTCAGTCAATGAATACTGGCTCCGACTGGATTCGATTCTGGGGCATTTTTTGCTTTGGGTTGATGATTGTTGCCGCAATATTGATGAATTCATATCCGCTCCGCTATCTGCACCTGGGTCGCTTCATGAGCCGGCATCCTTGGTTTGGACGCGGAACACTGATTGTCATCATCTCTGTATTTACACCCTATTATGGTCAAGTCTGCCTGACTTACATGCTGCTATACACCCTTTCACCCATCATCACCTGGCGCATCGAGCCGGAGGTAGCCGCCAGGGAAACCCAGACGAAACCCGCCTGAGCCCATTAGAAGTTGTTTCAAAAATCCATTTTTTAATAAATATAAGCCTTGCAAGTCGGTTCAAATTAAAGTAATAGGAAGTCTGGCAAATAGGCGCAGAAGGTAAAAACACCAAAATCAGCATAAAGGTCTACCACGGAGGTTTTAGGAATTGCCGAATGCGTGCATCGCCTATTTGACAACCTTTCCGGAAATACCGGCTTTTTGGTTTTGATGGTCGCACCAAAAACCGAGCATAATCTTTTTGCCCACCTTCGGGTGACCGGATATTTGGAAAATGAATTCCATAATCAGGTTTCAGGCCTGCTATGGCATGAACCGAATATTGGGCCACAATCATTCCCAATAGAGAATTTTAGAATACCTGTTATCAAAAACAGGAGCAAATTTAATCGATGGGGAATTGAAAAGGAATCAATGGCTGAAACGATTAAAACTTTGGGTATCTGCCTGGGCGCATCAACCATAACCCTTGTGCAGTTGAAACGGGAGCCGATCGATCGAAGTTCCGCAGGCCCACAAGCGGACCCGAAACCGACCCTGATTGACTATGCCCTTTATCCCCATGAAGGCAATCCCAAGCAAACTCTGTTAAAGGCTTTTGAGCAGCTCGATCTGAATTCATTCGACCGAATAGCTGCCACCGGGCGCAAATTCCGTAAATTTGTAAATCTGACATCCATATCCGAACCTGTAGCGGTCGAATATGCCTATCAATATGTCAAACCGTCAGATACTGCCTGCCCGGCCGTAATTTCTGCCGGTGGGGAGACCTTTATGGTCTATGTTTTGGATCGATCCGGACGCATTTCCAATGTCATCACCGGAAACAAATGTGCCTCGGGCACCGGCGAGTTTTTTTTACAGCAATTACGGCGCATGAATGTTTCTCTGGATGAAGCCGCCCAATGGGCCTCCGTAGAATCGCCCCATCACGTTTCCGGCCGCTGCTCGGTATTCTGCAAATCCGATTGTACCCATGCCACCAATAAAGGAATTCCAAAATCACAGGTCACCGCCGGACTATGCAAAATGATGGCCAACAAAATTCTGGAACTCCTCAAGAAAGTGGAACGACGCAATTTGATGGTTACCGGAGGCACCGCACGCAACCGCATGATGATCGAATACTTGCGACAGGAAATACCGGGACTGATGATACCGGATGAAGCGCCCTATTTCGAGGCATTGGGCGTCGCGTTATGGGCGCTTGAACACAAAACAGCCCCCTATCAGGGTCAGGCGAATCTGTTTCATTTGGAAGCCGCAGCGTTCGATACGCTGCCGCCGCTCAAAGACTTCGCATCTCAGGTGGAATTTAAAACCATCGAAAAAGGACACATTCGCCCCGGCGACGTCTGTATTTTCGGTCTGGATGTGGGCTCCACCACAACCAAAGCGGTGCTGTTGCGTAAATCAGATGATGCCATGTTAGCCTCGGTATACCTGCGCACCAACGGTGACCCGGTCGGCGCTTCGCGGCAATGTTATCACGCTATTTTAGAGCAGGTCGAATCGCGTGTGGATCCGGCTCAAATATCGATTATCGGCCTCGGGATTTGCGGCTCCGGCCGCCAGATTGCCGGGTTACATGCGCTCAGCGACGGCGTAATCAATGAAATC
Organism: Desulfobacterales bacterium; assembly: GCA_050123755.1. Lineage (GTDB taxonomy): Bacteria > Desulfobacterota > Desulfobacteria > Desulfobacterales > JAHEIW01 > JAHEIW01. The sequence goes on along the minus strand of JASFGM010000289.1, from coordinate 719 downwards.
ATCGCGCATGCCACCGCTGCTGTATACTTTGATCCCAAAGTCGACACCATTTTTGAAATCGGAGGGCAGGACGCCAAATACACTTACATCACCAATGGGGTACCATCCGATTATGCCATGAACGAAGCCTGTTCGGCCGGCACCGGCTCGTTTTTAGAAGAATCGGCCCATGAAACCCTGGGCGTTGAAATGGAAAAAATCGCCGGGGTCGCCATGCAGGGGGAGCGTCCGCCCAATTTTAACGATCAGTGTGCCGCCTTTATTGCTTCCGATATCAAAAACGCCATCCATGAAGGTGTCCGGCATGGAGACATTGTTGCCGGCCTGGTCTACTCCATTTGCATGAACTATGCAAACCGGGTAAAAGGCAACCGGCCGGTGGGTGAAAAAGTATTTATGCAGGGCGGCGTTTGCTACAACGAAGCCGTACCGCTGGCCATGGCGTCTCTGGTCGGCAAGCCCATTGTTGTTCCGCCGGAACCCGGACTCATGGGAGCATATGGCGTCGCGCTGGAAGTTAAAAATCGAATTGATCGGGGCTTGATGTCCGAAACCCATTTTGACCTGCAGAACCTGGCAAACCGTGAAGTTACCTACGAAAAGTCATTTGTATGCAAAGGCGGAAAGGAAAAATGCGACCGGCGCTGTGAAATCGCCATGATCCGGGTGGAGGGCAAAAAATATCCTTTTGGCGGCGCCTGCAATCGCTATTATAATCT
>JASFGM010000288.1:0-4910 GCA_050123755.1 Desulfobacterales bacterium | reverse complement strand
CAGCCTATCCAGCTGAGATAGAAAGCGGCCAAACGTCAGTCGGACATGATTCAGGTCCCGAAAAATATCAGCATGATCAAATTCGACACTGGTCAAAACACTCATAGCAGGCTGATAGTGCAAAAACTTGGGACCTTTGTCAAAAAAAGCAGTATCGTACTCATCTCCTTCAACGACGATATAGTCTCCGGCGCCAAGCCGGTAGTTGCTGTCAAAGTTTTCTAAGATTCCACCGATCATAAATGACGGGTCCAACCCGGCTTTATAAAGTATCCAGGCTAAAATGGACGATGTTGTTGTTTTGCCGTGAGTTCCGGAGATAATGAGCGTTTTTTTATCTGCCACGACAAACCGGTTCAATGCCTGAGGCATGGAACAGAAAGGAATCCCTATCTGGCTCATTTCTTTTATTTCAGGATTCTCGCGTGTAACGGCATTGCCGACAATCACCAAATCCAGCCCGGGGGAAATGTGTTCCGCCTTGAAGCCGTCCAAAATACGAATCCCGCGATCCGCCAAAAAATGACTCATGGGTGGATAGATTTTCTGATCTGAACCGGATATCTCAAAACCCTGTTCTTTGAGCATGCAGGCAAGTGCACCCATCCCGGTTCCACAGACGGCGACTAAATGGATTTTGCGCACCTGACGGGGTATGTGATTTTGGCTTTTAAGCATGAATTGTCTGCAGGCCGACCGGCCGATTTAGTAGCGTAAAGCAGGAGTCCCCCGGGGTTTTTCAATTTAGGAAAATTCAAGCGCTAAATAACACAGTCAGGGTTCAGCGTTCTGAGTTCAGAGGTTCATGGTTAGGACAACCTTGAACGCTGAACCTTTGAACCTTTGAACCAAAGATCTGACACCTGAAACCCGACACCTGAAATAAAGCCGTGTTTTGCAAATTACTTGCCGGGTGCGACACTAGCTTTCTTCCAGTATGGACCTGAGATTCTGTGACAGGTTTTGCAGATTAAACGGTTTTTGAATAAATCCGTTGCAGCCCCGATTTAAAATCTCGGTAGCCTGACCGCTAATACTGTATCCGCTTGAAAGCAGGACCTTTATGTCCGGTTTCATTTTCTTAATTCGATCAAAAGTCTCACCGCCGCCCATTTTAGGCATAATCATATCCAGAATGATGGCATCGATTCTATCCTGAAATTTCTGAAAAACCGCAATGGCTTCCTTTCCGTCTCTGGCGGTAAATACCTTATAACCCAACTTGCCTAACATGCGTTCAGCGACATCAAGGATCATGGTCTCGTCATCAACCAGCAGCACCGTCTCTTTACCCTCGACAAATTCCTCTTTGACTTTTTGCTTATGGGGTACTCCTTTTCCGGAGGCCGGCAAATAAACTTCAAACCGCGTCCCCTTCCCCTGCTTGCTATAGACGTTAATAAAACCTTCATGGTTTTTGACGATGCCATACACCGAGGCTAACCCGAGACCGGTACCCCGACCCATTTCCTTGGTCGTAAAAAAAGGATCGAAAATTCGTTGCTGAACTTCTTCACTCATTCCAATGCCGGTATCTTCAATGGTAACCTTCACATATTTGCCTGCTTTCACATAATAGGGGTTATATTGATCCTTTTCAATTGTTACGTGCCCGGTACGTGTAATAAGCGTTCCTCCTCCGGGCATTGCCTGTAAGGCATTCAAATAAAGGTTCATTAAAACCTGTTCGATTTGACCCCTGTCAACCTCAACACTCCAGAGATTTGGTGCTAATTTATCCTCAAAAATTACTTCCTTGTTGGTGCGGCTGAACATAAGATTCTGCTCTTTGAGCAACTCGTTGATATTGAGCAGTGAGATTTCATATTTCCCGCCCCTGGCAAAACCTAAAAGCTGTTTGGTCAGATCCACACCATTTTGAATGTATTGCTCTATTTTCTTTAGATTTTTTAAAAGCGGAGAGCCGGCGTCGATGTCTAATAGCGACAGCGAGATATTACCCTGAATCCCCATGAGCAAATTATTAAAATCATGTGCGATTCCTCCGGCCAGGGTACCGATGGCTTCCATTTTTTGAGCCTGACGCAACTGGCTCTCCAATCTGACTTCATGGCTAACATCGCGCTGCAGACTGACATAATTGGTGATTTCCCCGATATTGTTTTTTATGGGAGAGACGGTGGCTTCGGTTTCGTATAATGAATTATCTTTGTGTTTATTGACAACCCGGCCCTGCCAAATTTCTCCGCGTTGGAGGGTATCGATAATAGAGCTTAAAAGCGTTTTGGAATGCTGGCCGCTATCCATAAGCTCGATATTTCGGCCAATGACTTCATTGCGCGAGTATCCGGTGATTTTTTCAAAAGCCGGATTGACATATTCGATGATCCCTTCAGGATTGGTAACAATAATCGACTCCGCCGCATGCTCAACGGCAGTTATCAGACGCGCCTGTTCTTCGACGGCCAGTTTGAGATCCGAAATATCAACCGCAAAGATAACCAAACCATGATCATCGCTTTCAGGGTTCAAGGGTGCCGCATTGAACTGGACTGGAAATGTCGAGTTTGCTTTTCTTTTGGCGGTCGTTTCAAAGCTGATTGGGCTCTTTCCGCCCAGGCATTGATCTATCAGGGCCCTGTGCTCATCGGTCAGATCAAATAGGGTCTCCAGAGAACATCCGACCACTTCCGAGGGGCTATGGCCGCTTAACCGCGACGTGGCCGGGTTGGCATATGCAATCCGGCCCCGGGCATCGGTGGCAATAGCGAAACCTTCAAAAAGATCGAGCATGCGGGAAATCAATGGAATTTGGCTGGCATGTGGATAATGCGGGCTCCCGGGATCGGGATTTTGCTCGGGGTTTAAATTTGCCATAGTTTCATTCGGCTCCGTTTCTACATCGTTTGATCCTGCCGGTCGCGTGCGGCAGCCCAATTAAAAAAAGACCACCGATCCAGCAACAATTCCTTCACCCCAAACTTCAAAACAGTGCACACAAGCACTATGACCCAAGGTGTGAGTCCACACCCCTTGCAAAAATCCCCCCGATCGAGTCACTAGATTATTTCTATTATGGCAAATATTTTCATAGAAATCAATATATTTGACACCACTCCATCAATCTTTCCAGCGGGAATATCAATTCAAATGGCAGGCGGGCTTAAACCCTCATAGCAAAGGATTTAATTGTTGCCATGATGTTTTCAGGCAGTGGCTGATCCCATTTTACATTTATTAAATATTCATTAAACAACTGACTGTGGACACCAACAATACTGCCGTTTTGATCAATTTTTAATTCGGCAGAAGCCTGTGGCAACATAAATTTTAAACTCAGCTGGCAGCCGAGCAGCAAGTCGGCTGATTGCGGTGAGGTGTTCATGACAAACGACACCCCGCTGGCAGAGATATCGGAAAGTTCTCCTTTAAAAGCCTTACCTTCAGGTGTATCGGTAATCCGAACAGCAGCGCCGCCTGAGATGGCATAGCGGTTGTGCGCTCTGCGCTCGAGTTTCTTTTTTTCCAACAAATCTTTGAGCGGTTTCAATTTTAAACAATAATCGTGGAGTTTGTTGTTCAGGTTGGGCGCATGAGCTTGCCATTTTTCTAACACTGATTTTTCCAAAAAATTTAATTTGACGCGCGAATGGGCTATCAGTGATGTGGTGCATGTAGATCTGGTAAAAAAAGTGTCTTCGCCGGCAATATCTCCGGGGCCTAAAGATTTCAGCAGGATTCCATGGCCGCCCTTGCGATAGACCATATTTAACCGGCCGGTATCAATGAAATACAAATTCGAATTCAGCTCTCCTTGGTGAAAAATAATTTCCTCGGCTTCAAAGGTGGCAGCTTGCATTTCATAGTAAAGCGCAAGCGTTTCTTCTTTGGTCAATTCTTCATAGAGATGCTTCCAGGTATCGATGTGAATCGGATCAACAGCGGCCATTTTTTCAGCTTCAATGATTTCAGCTGATTTAACAATGGCATTTAAGGCCATCGAATCCACTTCAAATAGCCTTTCTCGCAGTGCTTCCGCTTTAGAAAAATCTCTCGCTTTTGCATGTTGAGTGATCAAATCAAAAAGCAGCTCAACGGCTAACTCCTTTTTGTTCGCGTTTATGTACGTCTCAAGCAGATTTTCTTGATCAGCGGGATCAGACATTCTAAAACCCTCCTGATGTTGCGTCCCACAAGTAATTTGCAAAACACGGTTAAAATATAGGTTTCAGGTGTCGGGTGTCAGATAGCAGATGACAGAGGTCTGGTGACAGATGACAGAAAAAGTCTTCCCCATGTCTCTGTCATCTGTTTTCTGTTCTCTGTCATCTGTTTTTTCATGACACCCGACACCTGAAACCTGACACCATAGACATGGTAACATCAAGCCTGAACCGGACGCTTATTTTCCTAATTGCGCAAGAACATCCTCGACCGCCTTAATGGTGGTTTCAATATGTTCGCTATCGTGAGCGGCTGAAAGAAATAGAGCTTCAAACTGAGACGGGGCGATATAAATACCGTTATGACGCAATCCATTGTAAAATAAGGCGAATTTATCTAAATCACTGGTTTTGGCGTCATCAAAATTTTTTACTTCCCGGTCGGTAAAAAAGCATCCGAGCATGGAGCCGACACGCTGTGCCTGTACCGGTATCGCCGCTTTTTCGGCTGCTTGCCTGAGTCCATATAAAAGACGCTCTGCTTTCTGGTCCAGTGCGTCATAAAATCCGTCCTTGCGGATTTGTTCAAGAGTTGCAATACCTGCGGCCATCGCCACCGGATTTCCAGACAAGGTACCCGCCTGATATATCGAACCCTGCGGTGCAACCTGGGCCATTAGTTCAAGTTTGCCGCCGTAAGCGCCGACCGGCATTCCGCCTCCAATAATCTTGCCGAAACAGGTCAGGTCCGGGAAAACGCCGTATAGCGCCTGAGCGCCGCCATAA
>JASFGM010000287.1:0-4919 GCA_050123755.1 Desulfobacterales bacterium | reverse complement strand
TCGGCCATCATTTCGAAGATTAATATAATTTACTTTCATACAATTATATACTATAATCTAAGTAATTTAAGAACATGACAGTTACCGCAAAGGCCATGGCACATTAACTTGCCATTCGATAACCGGCCCGTTTTAGAAGGAGAAAAACATGCAACAAACATTGCGATCGGGTTTAGTCCTTTTATTAATGATTCCGAGCTTGATGACCCTATCAGCCTGCTCAAAAGAAGGCACTACTGTAAAGAAGGAATCCAGGGTAGAAATCGGTGAGGCTGATCCAAGCATTGCGAAATCTTTCGAAAATGAACGCGCAAAGGAAGTTGAAATAAAAGAAGTCGAAATAAAGGAAGCCCCGAGAACGGAAGCTCAGGAAAAGGAGTTTCGGGCGGCCAGGATCAAGTTTATGTATGAAGATATCTATTTTAAGAAGGGCAGTTACCGTTTGCAGCCTGAAGCCCGTTCAATTTTAAAGCGCAAGGCCGAATTTTTAAAAAAATATCCGGAGATCGCGGTCATCATCGAAGGGCACACCGATGAACGCGGTTCCAGGGAAACCAATATCGCTTTTGGGGATCGCCGCGCAGGTGCCGTAAAGTCGTTTTTAATCCGCGAAGGCATCGAAAGGTACCGGCTCATACCGGTCAGTTTCGGCAAAGAACACCCAATCGATAACGGAAAAACCGAAAAGGCCCGGGCCAAAAACAGGCGGGTGCACTTCGTTATCAAAGAATAGCGGCATTTTCATTTCCCGAAATATAATCTTCGGATCGACAATTCTTAAATTTCATTGGAGTAATCGAGCATTGGCGTAATGGCGTATTGATGAATAAGCTCGATTCGCTTTGTCAATTTCCTACACATTACTCCATCACTCCAATACGCCAAAACAAACCATCCATTCCTAACTTTCTGCAGATTCCTTCTTGATTTGCGCTCAATTCTTAGATAAAGCCAAAATATTTTAGCCTCCCAACTTGAATTAACCTAAATTGAGCGTTTCAAATTTTAAAAACTTGAAAAGCGAACTGAAAATTGCGGTGCGGGAACTCATTGAGCATGTCTTCCGGTCAGGAGACCTGCTGTTTGAGTTTCAGGGCTCCATCCGTCCGGTCGAAGGGATCCGCGCGCATCAAAAAATTCAAACTACGCGTCCAGATACCTATCAGCCCGAAGTTTCGATTTCCCACCAGGTTGAAACGGATCGGTTTCGCCTCATTATCGGTGGCCGCATCGACGGCGTTTATGACGAACCGGGCCGAACCATCATTGAAGAAATAAAAACCACCACCCGAAATCCGGATTATTTTGAAAAAAATCAGCCGCCAATCCACTGGGCGCAGGTCAAAACATACGCCTATATTTATGGGCGCCAGCAGGGCCTGAAAGAAATTATGGCCCAGCTGACTTATTACCAGATCGATACCGGCGAAGTCCGCAAGTTCAAACAGACCTTCAGCATTCCAGAGCTAGAGATTTTTTTTGAGGATCTTATCGCGCGTTATCTTGAATGGGCCCTAACGATCATCGATTGGTCCCGGCAGCGCAATGAATCCATGCAGGATTTGGACTTTCCCTTTGTGGCCTACCGCCCCGGTCAGGACAAAATGGCTCAGGAAGCATACCGTGCGATGTGCGATCACAGCCAATTGCTCGTTGAGGCGACAACCGGTATTGGCAAAACCATCGCTGTGCTCTATCCGGCAGTTAAATCCATGGGCGAAGGGGTGAGTCAAAAGATTTTTTACCTTACGGCCCGGACCACCGGACGGATTGCGGCGGAAAAGGCCCTGGATGAATTACGGGCCAAAGGCCTCAGATTAAAATCTGTGACCCTGACGGCCAAGGACAAAATCTGTTTTTGCCCTGATTGTGCCTGCAATCCGGAAGAGTGTGAATATGCCCGGGGCCACTTTGACCGCATCAACGACGCTGTCAAAGCCATCTTTGCCACAGACGCTTTTACCCGCGAGCAGATTGCCGAAACCGCCCGGGCCTATCGCGTGTGCCCATTTGAGTTTTCCCTGGACCTCTCTCGCTGGGCGGACTGCATCATCTGTGATTACAATTATGTCTTTGACCCGCGGGTATATTTGCGCCGATTTTTCCAGGAGGAAAACGGCGACTACATCTTTTTAATCGATGAAGCCCATAATCTGGTCGACCGGTCCCGGGAAATGTTTTCGGCGGAGATCTTCAAACAACCGGTTTTGGATGTTCGCCGGCAACTAAAAGATAAATTACCGCATATCTTTAAAAGCCTCGGACGGATCAACGCGTGGCTGGTTAAGGCTCGAAAAAAATGTGCAGAATCACCCAATCCGCTGGCAGAAAAAGATCTGCCAGAGGACCTGATTCCGCTACTCAAAGGGTTTCTTTTCATCACCGAGCGCTGGCTTGTTCAAAATATTAAGACAGCGTTTCGCGAGAGTTTACTGGATCTGTATTTTGCCGTATCCGGGTTCATCAGAGTTGCCGATCAGTATGATGAATGCTACACAACCTGTTATGAAAAAATGGGTAAGGACTTCAAACTCAAGCTGTTCTGTATTGACCCCTCAATCCATCTCGAAAAAGCCATGAACCGATGTCAGGGGGCCATATTTTTTTCGGCGACCATGACCCCGATGGATTATTTCAAACAAATTTTGGGCTGTGATCAAAGCGCGCATCACTTGATTCTGCATTCACCTTTTCCCGGAGAAAATCTGGGCCTGTTCATTTCCGACCGAATTTCAACCTATTATCGCCATCGGGATCAAACCGCAGAGCAGGTAACCCGGGTCATTTCTACCCTGATCGAGCAAAAAAGAGGAAATTATCTGCTTTATTTTCCTTCCTATGTATACATGCGCAAAATCTATCAATCGTATACAGCCCGATGCCCGCAAGCTGAAACCGTGCTGCAAGAACCCGGCATGGCGGAATCTGAAAGAGAAATGTTTTTAAGGCGTTTTTCTCAGAACAACCCACAAACACTGGTTGGGTTTGCAGTAATGGGCGGAATTTTTGGCGAAGGAATCGATCTGGTTGGCAAACGTCTTATGGGAGCGGTGATCGTCGGAGTGGGGCTGCCCGGTATCAGCCTCGAAAGAGAATTGATCAAGGAATATTTTACCCATACCCTGGGCGCAGGGTTTGAGTACGCTTATCTTTTTCCCGGCATAAACCGGGTGCTGCAGGCTGCGGGACGCGTGATTCGCACGGAAAATGATCGCGGGGTGATTTTATTAATCGATCAACGCTATTCGCGCTATCAATATAAATCCTTGCTGCGCGAAGAATGGGATCCGATCTGGGTGCAGGACACCCGCCAGCTGGCCGATGGCCTGAAAGCCTTCTGGAACCAAAAGTGATCGTTAATGGCAATTAGGTTTCAGGTGTTCAGGTGTCAGAGGGCAGAGGGCAGATGATAAAAACTGGGAAATGAAGCACCCTATCTGACTTCTGTTTTCTGCCTTCCGTCATCTGTTTACTGACACCCGAAACCTGACACCTAATATCCGTATGCAGCGAGACCCGGTTGCCATTAGCAAATAACGCAGAACAATTAACCAATAACCATTTTCAGCGTTTATAGGTGCCCATCAGCTGGCCTTCGGCCAGGATATGACCTTGCATGGCTTCCAGAAGCTGGTCCTTGGTAACGCCGCTGTCCAGATTGAGCTCGATATCCAGAGCATAAAGCTTAAAATAATATCGATGCGTACCTCCGGGCGGGCAGGGTCCGCCGTAACCCAATCTGCGAAAATCATTGGTGCCATGCCGGGCGCCATTTTCCAGAGCTGCATCCGAGGGTATTTCGGCCGGCAACCCGCTCGCGCTGGACGGAATATTAAACAGCACCCAGTGCACCCAGGTGCCCATCGGTGCATCCGGATCATCGCAAATCAGCGCTAGGCTTTTGGTGGTCTCGGGAACACCGCTCCATGACAAATCCGGGGAAACATCCGGACCGTCGCAGGTATATTGGGTTGGAATCAATTCACCTTCCGAAAACGCCGTGCTGCTTATTTCTAATGCCATTTTTTTACCTCCTGCTGTCATGGGTTGGGAAAAACAAAGAAGGCCTGATAAATAAGTCCGCAAAGCAAGTTTTTAATATGCATTCGTCAAACACCTCCTTGCTTGCATAGGTTTGACACCCGACGGAATTGAGAATATACTTTAATTTACAGGAGGGGTAAATGAAATTTTTAATCATGACCGCATGCATCTTGTTGGTGGGCTTTTTAAATTCGAGTCTCATCGCCGGACAGGTTTACACATGGACCGACGAAAACGGAAATTTGCATGTAACCGACACCCCGCCACCTCCAAAGTCCAAAATTAAAGATACTTTAGAGTATGAGGAAAAAACCGCTGCTGAAATTCAGGAACTTCAGAATCGTAAACAAAAACGTGTAGAAAAATGGGAGCAAGAAAAAAGGATGGGCGGTGTCGAAGCAGCAAAAAGACAGGCCCGCCAGGCGGATGAACGCGCCAAAAAAGCTGTCGAGCAAGCTGAGCAAATTACCAGGGATGCTGAAACTTATATCAGACGGCTGTCGTCGACCAAAGAGAAAAGAAAACAATTTAGAAAAAAAATCCAGAGAGAAACTCAGCGTGCGCAAGCGGCTCAGGATCGCGCCAGAAAGGCAATAGAAAATGCCGCGGTAGCTGCAGAAGAAGCGCGCTTGGCCGAAGAGGAACTAAAAAAAGCTCAAAAAGAACAAGCGCAATAAAAATCTTTCCGCCCAGAATCCCCCGCCTTTAATGCTTCTCCACAATATCTTTTATCACATCCAGCAGCGGCGGTTTCAGCGTCCGCCATTTGGGTTCAATCGCCCGGCCCTCATGCCAGGTAAATTCCACCACATCATATTTTTCAGAAATGATATGTTCGTTATGTTCTCCGTAAGCGGTCTCGGGATAGTATTCGA
>JASFGM010000286.1:0-4921 GCA_050123755.1 Desulfobacterales bacterium | reverse complement strand
TATGCTTCTGAAAACTTGGGATTTAGCTCTATGGCCTTATTACAGTAAGAGAGGGATCGATCATATTGGCCAGTCTCTGCATACTCTATGCCCTGCTATAAAAGTGAGTCCGAATCAGTTTCGGTAATCACCTCGGTGGTGGCGCAACCAGATAAAATGGCAAGAATTCGGAAGGCTTTAAGGATGATTTGAAAAGATAAGTTCATAGCACGTCTACCAAATGGTGATGAGAATATCACAGTTTTGCCAATATTGCAGATATGAAAGAGATCGAGTAGCCTATTTTGCAGATTTTATGGAAGCGTAAAGCCAAGCCCCATAGTTATTGCCTGGTAATCCCAATTGCCTGTCTCACCATAGCTAAAAGTAGCGAACGGGGTAAGCGCCACATTTTCATTAAGCAAGAAGTCATAGCCTCCCCCCACAGTCAACCCCCAACCGTCTTTTCTCCTCGTTTCTCCATCCTTGTGATACCAATGGTCCACATATCCTCCGCCTGCTTTTACAAAAAAGCCAAACTCCTGACTTGGATAATATCGAGAAATAAGAAAAATTTGCATGATGCCCTCTCCTTCAGATGAATCTGAACAATAAGCGTAAAAACAATATTGATCACTTGTCTCGATAAGCCAACCGCTTAATTCAAGTCCAATCAGGAAATGTGGGTTGATAGTATATCCTCCTTTAAATCCTAAAAAGAAAGATGTGCCGTCTTCGTTTCCCTCATCTAATGATTGGCTAAGATAACCAGCGCCAGCATCAATTCCTCCCCAAAACCCATCTCTGATATGGTGTTCCTCCGCCGACGCAGTGGCAGTTATAAAGAATATCGATAAAAGGAGAACGCACACCATTTTTGCTGAATGCATGGTCTTTTCCACCTTAGTCAAAGGATTTGACCGTACGAAACGCAGTTTAAAATTGCCACCTGCTTTATGTTATCATATGGAGTCTACTAAATTGAAGGCAGCCAGTCCTGCGCAGACCTGCCCAGGCAAACTATTTTAAAATCTACCAAATTTAATGGGTGTAATTTTTATAACTGAGCAATGGTGATACATTGAGAATATCACTAAAACGGGTAACTCGTGATATCATCTCTGATATTTCGAATATCACAACTTTTTTATGGCCTCAAAAACCTGTGATTCGTTGGAGTACCCAACATTTTTGAGCTGCCAAAAAACCTGTGGAACATATTAGAGATCTGCAATCAGGCACAGCCGAATAGTTAAAATATCATCCAACTTGAAAACCTTTGATATGTCAGACATCCCCGACATCGTCTGCCATGGCGAACCGCGCAACCGATCATCCCGGAATATCTCCCACCCCGGAAAGAACGTATCGTGGGTGATAGGCAAAGTGCTTAAGGTCTTCTTCGCGAGTGACCCCGCTGAGCACAAGCACGGTATCGATATCCGAATGGATACCGGCGATGATGTCCGTGTCCATCCGGTCACCGACAATTGCAGTGTCTTCCCGGCCGCAGCCCAGTAACCTTCTGCCGTGACGCATCATGATCGGATTGGGCTTTCCCACGAAGTAGGCTTTTGTATCGCTGGCCAACTCGATGGGGGCAATCAGCGCGCCGGTAGCAGGAGCGAAGTCCTTGCCCAGCTTGTCCGTCAGGTCCGGGTTGGCGCCAATGAGTTTGGCGCCGTTTCGGACGAGGCGCACGGCGCGTTCGATCTTTTCATAGCTGTAGGAACGGCTCTCTCCCACCACCACGTAGTCCGGGTTGATTTCGTTCATGGAAAAACCAGCCTCGTACAGTGCGTTGATCAGCCCTGCCTCGCCGATTACGTAAGCACTGCCGTTGGCACACTGGGATGCCAGGAAGCTGGCTGTGGCCAGAGCGCTGGTGTAAAAATGGATCGCCTCCACCTGGATGCCGAGGCGGTCGAGTTTTTCCTTGAGCTCACGCGGGGACTTCTCGCTGCTGTTTGTCAGAAACAGAAATTTTTTGCTTTCCTTCTTGAGCCACTCCACAAAGGCCTGCGCCCCCGGCAGCAATTGATCCCCGTGGTAGATGACCCCGTCCATGTCGCAGATAAAGCCCCGCTTTTTCCTCAGAAGATCAAGATTCATAGATAATGCCCTTTCTGCCCCTCAGTCTGCAGGTTCGGGTGCAGCATCCGGATCGATACCGTGGGAAGCACGATGATGAAGATGCAATGCTTGCGCTGCATACAGGATTTGCTCTTGGTCAGGATACGTCCGATTTGCCGATATGAGAAACCGTCCTTGTGGACAATATAACGAAAAATGCCGACAAAGTCACACTGTATTGCCAAGGTGGCATCAAATGTGAAAACCGCTTAAAAAATGGGTACGTTTGTGCAACAAGTTCCGATGTGAGAACGGGGACTCTTTAGGTTCTTCAATCTTTAATTTGCCGATTCATCTTATCAGGACCACTTGAGATATTTTCTGGATTTTACATGCACAGTCAATCCCCTGATATGAGAATAATACACCATAGAAATCATGTGATTTGAAACCTGAGATATCTTGCCAGTAGCACAACTTTAAAATAATGTCATGTATATTGAGAATATGTTGAAAATCGTAAATTTAAAGATATCGTAATCTGATATCACAGGTTTTGAGAGCCGTTCAAATATACATAGATGTTGGAGATATCGTTAATTTTGAAAGCAGTCAATTATTATTGATCTTTAGCTGATATCGGTATGCAAGCCATCAAGGCAATCCTAATTTGCGGAGGGCATCAATGCTTTTCTGAACCCTGGCTTTGTTCTTGCTGGCAGACATGGTTCTGAGCTTCTCGGCACGGAATTGAGGATTGATCCTGAGTAACTCTGCGGCTTCTGCACGCGCCTTTTCCTCTTGGCCTGACAGACTGTAAAATAATGTCAAGTAAAGGTGTGTAATGAAATCATTGGCATCCTGTTGCAGCAATTCCTTCAATATGGGAATCGCTTCTGAATACTGTCCGGTATGCCCATATGCTGAGGCCAAGTGGTACAAGTAGTTCTTTGGAGGGATGGGATTGAGGCGTATTCCCTTCTTGATCAACGGAATAGCTTCTTGAGCTCTATCTGCTTGAACCAGAACAAAACCCAAATAGTCATACACGTCAGCCGAATTAGGGTCAATTGCAACAGCTCGCTCTGCTTCCTCGACGGCCTTATCATACTGCCCGATGAAAGCGTAGAGTCGAGCCAGCAAACAATAAGCAGGAACAAAGGAGGCATCAAGGCTGATGGCTTTTTGAGCCAGCTTAATGGCGGTCATTAGGGATTCTTTGGGATTCTTGCTATCTCCAAGAATCACGTCCAGCATATGGGATCCGCCCAACCACCTGTATGGCGCAGCATAGTTCGGATCCAGGGTGATGGCCTCCTCTAACAAAGGCCGGGCCAGATCAATGCCCTCCCTATTAAAGCGATACATATACTCACGCCCCTGCAAGCACTTTAGAAAGGCTTCGATGTTGTCTGTCCCTTTGGCATAAAGGCGGGCCTGCTCGCCGTCGGTTAGTTTGACTTGAAGCGCGCTCATTATTTCCATTGTAAGTGCATCCTGCAAAGCAAATATATCCTTCAATTCCCGATCATAGCGCTCGGCCCATAAGTGATGTCCTTCTAAGGCATCGATCAGTTGAGCGCTTATCCTCACTCGATCTTGGGCTTTGCGAACACTACCTTCGAGTACGTAACGTACACCGAGATCCTCTGCCACTTGTTTGATCTTTACCGGCTTGCCCTTGTAAGTGAACGTCGAATTGCGGGCAATGACAAACATCCTGTCGATTTTGGAAAGCGCTGTAATAATTTCCTCCGTTAATCCATCACTAAAATAATCCTGGTTTGGATCTTCGCTCAGATTATCAAATGGAAGCACGGCGATGGAGGGCTTGTCTGGCAATGGATATGCCATTTTATCCACAGATGCAGCTTCTACCTGCTTGGATTGTTCGAGATATAAATACCATCCGGCTAATCCTGCAAAAACGATCAAAAGAACAATTATAGCCGCCAAGGTCATCCGCCGCTTTTCTTTACGCTTCTCACCAATGACTTTGCCGGCCGCTTCCGGTTCCATTAAAACCCGATAAACATGAACCGGTTCTGCAATGTTTTTAACGCTGTGCTCACCTAAATATTCATAACCCAGCTCAAGTTTATTTTTGACCTGGTCGTAGGCTGTTCTTGAAATACAAATGCCTCCTGCTTCGGCAAGCCCCTCTAAGCGAGCCGCAATGTTCACCCCGTCACCATAAATCCGGTTTTCTTCTTCAATAACATCACCCAGGTTGACGCCGATCCGAAATTCCATCTTGCTGATTTCCGGCAGGTTGGCATTTCTGACCTTCAGATCCTCCTGGATCTTTACAGCACACTTCACGGCTTCCACTGTGCTTGCAAACTCGGCCAGCACGTTATCACCGGGAGAATCGACGATCCTGCCTCTGTGGTCATCAACACACCTGGCGATGATTTCACGGCAATCATTGAGCGCTTTGACGGTTCCTTCCTCGTCGGCGCTCATCATGCGGCTGTAGCCTTTCACATCAGCGCTCAGGATAGCGCTCATTTTGCGTTTGGCCCGTTCATCTGCCATAGGGCACCTCCGTTTTTAAGGTTTTAAACAGGTGAACCCATTATGTGGATTTTCGACGAAGCGTAAAAGTCAGGTGAGAAAGAGGATTCAATTCTGAAATGGAGAACCGCTTCGGGTCAGTTGCAAATAGAAAGTTCAGAAATAATTTATATGCATCTATACCCAAATCGATGGGCTTTTTCAATCAAAATTAAGGGTTCTGGAAACTGGTGATACATTGAGAGAAACACAAATATCGCCATTTTACAGATATACAAAAATATCACAACCTCTGGTGGCCCGTCAATTTTGCCGATATGTTGGAGATAGTGCGCCACGAGGCTGCACAGAA
>JASFGM010000285.1:0-4928 GCA_050123755.1 Desulfobacterales bacterium | reverse complement strand
GAAAATAGCCGGCAGCAACCCATGATATCCGACACATTGGTTTGCGCTAAAGGCCACAAACAAAGCCGCATCTTCCGGGCGGCCGTAGGGATTTTTCGATTGAGACTCCGCCCGCATCAAAGAAATCGGTGCAACCTTTTCAAATGAGGGATGTGCAAAGATATCGCAGCTAAAATCGTAAAGATCGCCGAGCTTGATCTTTTTTATTTTGATTTGATCTTCTTTCAATTTATTCATTTTTGGAGTGTTGGGTTCGTCCGTTGTTGCGTGTTGCGGGTTACGAGTTGCGAGTCATGCACTTCAGAGTTTAGTTTGCAATATTTTAACCCGTAACCCGGAACGCGAAACTCGAAACGCTTCAATTATTTATAGCAGAGATTGGGCGCTGAAGGAAGATGTAACAAACTGTTGACAATAATCGCTCGTAAACTTAGGTATTTAGTTAAAAAATTAGGAATTCAGGAATTTGGGGATTAAGGAGTTAAAATCGGGATTAAGTCGCCTATGAAAATTATTTTTTACTGCCAGCATGTACTCGGGGTCGGGCATTTGTTCAGAGCCCGTGAAATATGCAAGGCCCTGGTTGGACATGAAGTGATTCTGGTAACCGGCGGACCCCAAATCGAAACAACATTGCCAAAGCATGTCACGGTGGTAAAACTTCCCGGATTGCAGATGGACCGCAAATTTAAGGATCTTTTTAGCTCGGACAAATCCGTATCGCTGGATCAAATCAAAAAAAAGCGGCAAAAAAAACTGCTCGCCATTATCCAAAAGGAAAGGCCGGACATTTTTTTTCTGGAACTCTTTCCATTTGGCCGCCAGGCCTTTCGGTTTGAGCTGGACCCGGCCCTTCAAGCCATTCGCCGCAACCGGCTTGCGCGTTGCGGTGTGATCAGCAGTGTGCGGGATATCCTTGTCGAAAAGGAGAAACCCAAACATGAGCGCCGTGCACTTGAAAGGCTGAATACGTTTTTTGATGCGGTATTGGTGCATGCCGATCCGAATTTGATTACCCTCAAAGAAACGTTTTCCCGATTTGATGAAATTCGGATTCCGGTTATTCACACGGGGTATATCGCCCAAAAGCCTCTGGATAATGCCAGGAGCAGGATTCGCAACCAGCTGGGAATCGGCGCAGACGATGTGATGATCGTTGCCAGCGCCGGCGGCGGCAGTGTCGGCAAACCGCTTCTTGAATCCGCTATTCAAGCCTTTGGTCATTTAAAAGTTGACGGCAGGCCGTATCTCTATGTTTACACCGGGCCTTACATGGCAGAACATGAGGTTACCTATTTAAAAGGTCTGAAGAAAAGTAAAAGGATTCAAATCGAAAAATTTACACCCGATTTTCTATCGTATCTGGCAGCCGCGGATCTATCGATCAGCATGGCCGGGTACAATACCACCATGAATATTTTGGCTACAGACGTACCCGCTTTGGTGTGGCCTTTTGGCGCGAATCGTGAGCAACGGCTGCGTGCCGAACGGCTGGCGGATCAGGGCGCATTAGAACTTATCAACGATCAAGACCTGAACCCCGATGATCTTGCCGGCATAATGGGTCAGACACTGACCCGGGCAGATTTCAGGAAAGCCGATATCGATTTGAATGGAGCGGTTTATACGGCTCAATGGCTGCAAGGCTGGATAAACAGGAACCTGAAAAATCCATGAAATCTTTTATATCCTCGATATGGCGGCAGCCACCATCAGATTTAGCCGCCCGAATTGAAGCCTGTGTCCGGGATGCCCGGGCCCATTCTGTCACGACTGAACCGGCCTGCATCTATTTTCGGGCAGATGATGTGGCGGTTCCGGGAAATCCGTTTTACCGGATGATGGAATTATTTTCGCATTACCGGGTTCCATTATCCCTTGCGGTTGTGCCGGCCTGGCTTACGCAGGAGCGCTGGAATTCTTTACAAAATAGTGGTGTTCGTTCCGCATCGCTTTGGTGCTGGCACCAGCACGGGTGGCGTCATGCGAACCACGAAACCACCGGCAAGAATCAGGAATTCGGTTCAGCGCGTCTCTATTCCGAGCTCAAAGAGGATCTTTTAAAAGGCAAGCAACGCCTGGAGAATATTTTGGGAAACCATTTTTATCCGGTATTCACGCCGCCATGGAACCGCTGCAATCTAAAAACCTTAGCGCTTCTCAAGGAATACCGCTATCTCGCGGTCTCCCGGAACCGGGGCGCATTACCCGCGTCCCCTGGGGGGAACTTGCCCGATCTCTGCGTCGATGTTGACCTTCACACGCGTAAAGACAAGGATCCGGTTTCAGGATGGAATCGTCTTTTTGAAGTGTTAGAAAAGGATATATCCTCAGGACGATGCGGGATTATGCTTCACCACCAGAAGATGAATGCGGTCGCCTTCGGTTTTCTTGAAATATTATTAAAGACGTTAAACGGATGTAAGAACATTCGTCTGGTTAATTTTAAAGATCTGCTTTAGCTTATTGAAACGATGAAAATAATCTTTTACTGCCAATACGTCTGGGGGATGGGGCACCTGTTTCGCAGTATTGAAGTGGCGCGGGCCCTTTCGGATCATGAGGTGATTCTGGTGGTCGGGGGCCGGGAAGTTGACATTGAACTTCCCGAGCATGTCACCCTTGTCCGCCTTCCGGGGCTCTACATGGATGAACAGTTTACCACTTTAATACCGGAAGACCCTGATAAAACGATCGACGATATTCAGAGAAAGCGCCAGGAGATTCTATTCTCATTGTGCCAAACGCATAAACCGGATCTTTTTATCATCGAGCTGTACCCGTTCGGGCGCACCATATTCGGATTTGAGCTTCAGCCTTTGCTTGATTCGATTCAACAGGGCCGATTCGGAAAGATTAAAGTCGTATGCAGTTTGCGTGATATTCTGGTGGAAAAAAGGGATCCGAAGGCCTATGAAGCGCGGGTATTAAATCATTTAAATGCCCATTTTGATCTGTTGCTGATTCATTCGGATCCGGCAATAATGCCTCTTGATGAGACCTTCAGCCGTGTTAATGACATTCCAATACCGATTTTCTATACCGGCTTTGTAACCCGAAAAGTAAAACCGGCCGCCGGCAAAAAACTGCGGCGGGAGCTGGCAATCGCTGCGCAGGAAAAACTCATTGTGGCCAGTGCCGGCGGTGGCCGATCGGGCTATACGCTTTTAAGCAATGTCATCGAGGCGGTGCATCCGCTAGCGAATTCGCAACAGATTCGACTTGAAATGTTTACAGGCCCATTTAGGGACGATGGCGAATTCAAGAAATTGTCGGCAAATTCGACCAAACGGATTCGCATCAGGCGCTTTACCAAACGATTTCTTGACTATTTAACTGCGGCGGATGTTTCCGTGAGTCTGGCCGGATACAATACGTGTATGAACCTGCTGGTTACCCGGGTTCCGGCCCTGGTTTATCCCTATCTCCGACAACGGGAGCAGCGCCTTCGGGTTGAAAAAATCAAGAAATTTTTACCCGTAAAAATATTGCAGGACATCGATTTAAACCCGATCTCTCTGGGTGATCATATTCGGCAGATGCTGGGTGCGTCGAGACCGTCTAATGGCGTAGCGCTAAATCTGGATGGCGCCGAGAATAGCGCGCGTTACCTGATTGAATGGATGGGTTAGCGGACCTGACACTATCGCCAAAAGCAAAGAAAGGGGATTCAATGTGAAAAAAGATCTGGGCGCTTTGATTGAAAAATATATCGATGATCACACCGATGATATTTCAGCGTTGCTGTTGGAACTTATAGATGAAACCGAAGAAGTAACCGGGTTGTCATGGTGGAGCATTGGAAAGGTCGAAGGCAAATTACTGCAATTGCTGGTGAAAATTTCGGGGGCCAGAAATGCGATTGAAATTGGCACGTTTACCGGTTATTCGGCCCTGATCATCGCCGAAGCATTGCCTGAGGGGGGAAGCTTAATAACATGCGAAACCAACCCGAAACATGCCGAAATCGCCTTACGCTATTTTAAGAAAAGCCCGCAAGGCAGCAAGATACGTTTGGAATTGAAGCCCGCAATGGAAACTCTTGGGGGAATTGCGGATAACAGTGTTGAGTTTGTCTTTATCGATGCCGACAAACCCTCTTATGGTCGCTACTTTGATGAAGCCATGCGCATACTGCATGCCGGTGGCCTTATCTTCGTTGATAATGTTTTTTGGCGAAACAAGATTTTTAAACAGCCCATTACCAATAAGAATGCCAAAGCAATTGCGGCCTTTAACGAGACGGTCAAAAATGACGACCGCGCCGAAAAAGTAATGCTGAATGTCCGCGACGGGGTTTACCTAATTCGGAAAAAGTAGCCCGAATAAGTAGGTTTCAGGTGTCGGGTGTCGGGTGACAGATGTATTATTCGAAGTAGCCCGAGTACGAGAACGAGGACGAGTAAAACGCGGAGAATTAAATATCGTCCTCGTCCTCCTCCTCGAGAATCGACTGACACCTGAACACTGACACCTGAAACCTTAGTCATTGCGACGTTTGTAACATTTTTTTGGAACATGAAACTGAAAGTGACCGTTTATGAACACTTTGTATAATAAAAATCCCATTACGGTAGACAATTTGGATATCCATGTTACCAATTCCTGCAATCTTCGCTGTCAGGGCTGTAATCATTTGGCAAATTACGGCTATGCCGGATTATTTTCGGAGAATGAGCTTGTCGAATGGATTAAGCCCTGGAAGCCAAGGCTTGCATTCAAAAGAATAAGCCTGCTGGGCGGCGAGCCGCTTCTCAATCCACATCTGAAAGACATCTGCGTTGCGTACAGGAGGCTTTTTCCCAGCGAGGAGACAAAGCTCCGGATTACCACGAATGGGATATTGATAAAGAAATGTCCCTGGCTAAAGGAGCTGATTCAAGAATATAACATTCACGTACAGGTTTCCCTGCATGTCTTGAACGGAA
>JASFGM010000284.1:0-4941 GCA_050123755.1 Desulfobacterales bacterium | reverse complement strand
ACCATGTCAAGAATTGCTTTGCCGGAGATGAAAAAGTATAATTACGATCCAGGATTCGCAACCGGCCTTATCGCCGCATCCGGTTCCTTGGCGGCCTTAATTCCACCCAGCGTGATATTGGTCCTCTATGCAATGTTAACGGAACAATCCCTTGTTAGACTTTTACTCGCCGGTTTTATACCGGGTATTTTATCTGCGATTATTTATATGGTTATGATTTATGTATTGGTGAAGATAAAACCAAAACTCGGTTCAAAGAGATCGAATTATAGCTGGAAGGAGAAACTGCATGCGCTTCCCGGACTTGTCGGGATATTAATTATTAGTACATTTGTAATTGGTGGTATGTATATTGGAGTTTTTACTGCTTCTGAAGCCGCCGCCACGGGATCGATTCTAACGCTTATAATGGCCCTCTTAAAAAAATCGATCAACCTTCGCGTTTTAAGAGAATCCGTCAATATGGCCTGTATAACCACCTGTTCAGTATTCTTCATAATATTTGGGGCCTATGTTTTTGGTAAGTTTTTATCTTTAAGTCAATTGACAGCCTTTGTAGTTAGATCTATTTCCGAAGCATCACTTCCGCCTATAATGATTCTTTGTGGGATAGGTCTTGTTTACCTCGCAATGGGGACCATCCTGGAAGGCGCTTCCATGCTTGCGGTCTCGTTACCCATTGTTTTCCCTATCATCGTTTCATTGGGGTATGACCCAATCTGGTTTGGTATCATCGTTGTCAAAATGGTCGAAATTGCAGTGATTACCCCACCGCTAGGGCTCAATGTTTTCGCTGTCAAGGGTGTGGTTGGAGATGCTGTTCCGCTAGAGGAAATATTTAAGAATATTTTACCATTTTTATTAATGGACATTTTGACGGTTATTATTCTTGTGGCATTCCCACAGTTGGTATTATTTTTGCCCTCAAGATTCCTTGGACAATAGCGGATCAATATAGCCCAACAATTTTTGCAAAATGCATGTTTGCTAAAATGTCTGAAAAGCCTGATCATAAAAAAAGGGAAATTTAAATTGGAAGGACGTTATCCCCCCGGCCTGTTTATTACGTTGCTAGATTGTACCGACCCATCAAAGGAAAACGCGTTTAATCAATGGTATAACGAGATTCTCATACCTGCTGTTGACGGTCTGGATTTTGTTCAAAATATAAGACGTTATGAGAATGTACTCGGTGATCGCCCGACATTCCAGGGGAGGCCGAAATACCTCACGTTGATGGAGGTATATCAAGACGACCTTAGGCAAGCCCTGAAGGATATCCATATTCGTGAGAATGAAATATTGGAAGGGGAGAAAGGCTTTAAGGAATTCATTGTAAAAGTGAACACGATCTACCGTCGATTTGGCCCTGAATTTCGAACGGATTGCAGCGGCAAAGCTGTTCAAGCGGTTTACTGTGGCTTGCTTGGTTGTGCAGATCCTGCCAGGGAAGAGGAATTTAATAAGTGGTATAATCAAAGACACTCGCCTGAAACCATCAACAATGACATCTTCAGTTTTGATACAGGATATCGGTACCAGGTCGTCGATCCCCTTGATCCCATGCCCCATCAATCCGCGCCTTATCTTACCCTTTATGAGACGTCCGCAGATCGTGCTAAAGCCCTGAAAGGCCTGTCTGAATTACGAAAACAATCGGTAGCTGTAAAAGATACACTGTGGATCGAACTACTAAGGGTTTATTATGCCGGTTTATTTAGTCCTATTTAGGCATCGTTAAAACGTTAGCTGCCAGCCGGGAAATAATCCTTACAAACGGTATTAGATGGCTTTCTTAAGGAGCAAACATTTGCATGCTTGTTGCCGTTAAATTATAGATTTGAAAAAAGAAAAGGGGGAGGGAAATGGGAGAATATGAAAAGAGATATGAGCCGATAACTGATACAATACCTAAGATTCACATTGATGTTAATGCTGAACAGGTATCACTTAAATCTTTGCGGGGCATATGGTCTGTTCAACCCGATTTGATTAATAAGACCGAAGCTTTTGTAGCTTTGGAAAACTTTCCAGCGGGGAAAACGGTCAGATATATATTTTGGACCGACGAGGTCCAATTCTATTTGGGCGGAAAGGCCGAATTAACTTATAGCATGCCCCGCACACGGTTTAGCATTGAAAAGAAGATGACCGTACAAAAAGGTGATGCGATACTGATCCCATGCGGTGCGGATATAACTTTTAAGATTGATCCCTCCGGCCCCCTGTGCAAATTTTGCGTCATCATGCCGGCCCCGCCACCTACAGTTAAAGAGTCCATGCCGCCGGAGGCCAGATGGCCGGAATAATAGAAAAACAGATTTTATTATAGGAATATTATGAGAAGAGCATACGTCGATACTCCATCAGGACAGATACATTATGTTACCGAAGGGGATGGTAGCGCAGTTGTTGTATTGCACCAAGCTCCGTTGTCCTCAGACGAATATAAGGAAATGACACCCATGATAGGGAGCCGTTTCCGAGTTTTGTGCATGGACATCCCCGGCTATGGGCAATCCGATACGCCAAACCGATATTATACCGTTGCGGAATATGCCGCCTGTGTGATTCATTTCCTGGATGCCTTGAACATTGAACAGGCAAGCATCGTTGGCACTCATACGGGTGCCGCCATAGGCATGGAAGCCGCTGTAACATGGCCTGAACGGATTAAAAAAATTATTATGAACGGTTGCCCTTTCTATACCCCCGATGTGCGTAAGGCACGTTTGAAGGATACTAGATACGACCCAATGCCGGTAATGGAAGACGCATCTCATCTGCTCAAAATCTGGGAGATTCCTAAATACTGGTCGCCGAAATCCGATCCATTGATTTGGCACCGGTGGCTGGTTGATTATTTAAGATCCGGTGAACGTGATGCCCATCAGGCCTTGTTCAGATATGAGATTGAAAAGCGGCTGCCGCTGATCAAAATCCCCTGCTTATTGATATACGGGACTGAGAGTATTTTTTACCAGCGAATGGAGGCAACACAAGAATTAATTCCGGAGTGCGAAACTAAGGTTATCGACGGCGGGGGATTTTTCCTCGGATATGAAAGGCCCGTTGAATTTTCCCAGGCTATTTTAGAATTCCTTTAGGCTTAAGATAATATTATTTCTGTAAAAAAAAGATTGTTAAGGATGGAAATCAGAAAATGGAAATATCGAAACAGGGAACGAAGCTAAAATATGAAAAAGGAAAATACTATAATGTGGATTTCCATTTCGATGCAAAAAAATGCGCATTATTGGTTATTGACCTCCAAAATGACTTTTTTCATGATGATGGTGTATACATGAAAAATGGCGTCGATGTAAAGGCTCTCCGATCCAAAATTCCTCAATGTGCGCGTCTCTCAAACCTTTGCCGTGAAATAGGAATTCCCATCATACACATAAGGTATGTTCTGCACCCTGATAAAACCGGCAAGGCAGTCGATGCGGGTCTATTTATTAAGGGCGCGCGACCCTGGCTGGTTCACGAAGGATTGCGACCAAACACCTGGGGGGCACAGATGCTGGATGAGCTGGGGATGCCCGATTTCGATATAGAAAAGAACAGGGCCAGTGGATTTTATGGCACTTACCTTGAAACGCTCCTAAAAGATTTACAGATTGATACCTTAATTTTTTCAGGATTCGCCACGAATATATGCGTGGAAAACACCTATCGAGATGCTTGGGTCAGAGATTTTAGAGTTATCGGCATCAAAGAGGCCATGATCACACATGACCCGTTTCTGCAGGAGGCGTCAGAAACGAATATGGATATAATGGGTCATTGCCTCACATTAGATGATTTTGAGCACCTGGTAAGCATTAGACGATGATATATGGATGGGTTGTTTGCCGTGGTCGTGCAATTGAACAGCTTATTAAAGAAATAGATAGACAGGAGGTAAAAAATGTCAAAATCCTTAGCGATGGTCAGGAATGTAAGGAGAATCGTGAAGGACTTGGTGGGCGTTAAAGAGGGAGAAAAGGTTCTCATTTATACCGATACAGGTCAAAAGACGCGTATCGTTGAACTCTATGCAAATGAGGTGACGGCGTTAGGTGCAGAACCCTTTATTTTTACGATGCTGCCGCGAAGAATACAAGGTGGAACTGTTCCAGATCCCTTAGCTGTCATTTTTAAACAAGTAGATGTCGTTTTCGAATTGACGACAGTGTTCTGCAAACATCATCCGTCTCGATGGGAATCACAAAAAAAAGGGGTTCGTTGGGGGGGACCTCCTGAAATGACAGAAGAGATATTAATCGGTCCCAGCGGATTGGATCTAGATTTTTTCGCGTTTGAGCCAATGATGGAGAAGTTGCGAGAGGAATATCAAAAAGCAAAAATCATCAGATATAGAACAGCGGCCGGAACAGATCTGACCGCAAGTAAAGAGGGAAGAGAAGCCAGGGCTTTGACTGGAATAGCTCTTAAGCCAGGGACTCATATGGGAGCGCAGGACCTCGAGATAAGCACAGCTCCGGTAGAAGGAACGGCAAATGGCAAAGTCGTTGTTGACACTTGGATCGTCGATCTCGGCGTGCTTGGGCAGCCTGTCACAATTACAATCAAGGACGGTATTGCCACGGATATTGAAGGTGGCGAAGAAGCCAGGTTGCTAAAAGAAATGCTGTTAAGTGTTGGCGACCCAATGGCATTTGCTGTGTGTGAGATGGCATTTGGTTGCAATCCACTTTGTAGATTAGACCTGGTCGACGTCCGGCGGGGGGTAACTGAAGCTGAGGGTATTTATGGAACTGCGCACATAGCTCTCGGTCACTCACCGTGGCCTGGCTCAAGTCTGCGAGCACCGTGTCACATTGACTGTGTCTATCGGCAAGCTACGGTGGAGTTCGACGGTAAAATCATAATGCAAGACGGCGAATTGATTGACGAATTTAAACAATTGGTTCCTGAATGGCCAGAGGGGCCAAG
>JASFGM010000283.1:0-4947 GCA_050123755.1 Desulfobacterales bacterium | reverse complement strand
AAACATGCGGTAACCGGCATGGCGGATGTATCTGTAAAAATTATAGAAAGAAACCAGCTAACCGAAAAAGATATTAAATTTTTTATTCCCCATCAGGCCAATTTTCGAATTATTGATGCTGCTGCCAAAAAAATGGGTTTGGATGCAGAACGCGTGATTATCAATATCGATAAGTACGGCAATACGACGGCAGCCACTATCCCGTTGGCAATGTCTGAAACCTATCGCGATAAAAAGCTGGAAAAAGGAGACTGGGTCGTCCTGGCAGCCTTTGGCGCCGGCTATACCTGGGGCAGTGTATTATTGAGGTGGACGATCGACTGAGAAGTGACTAAAGCTGGAAATGCCTAATTTTTAAGAAGTGAGAAGTGTACTAAAGTGACTAAAGTGCCTAAAGTTATGGTGTCGCTGCGCTCCATCCTTATATATAAATGACAGAATGCCTTAACTTTAGGCACTTTAGTTCACTTTAGGCATTTTAGCTCACTTATAAGTCTATATGGTATGTTTTGATTTTGCTGAGTAGCGACGGATGACTGATTTCGAGCAGACGGGCAGCCTGGGTTCGATTGCCGCCGGTCTTCGTCAATGCTTTTGTTATCAGTTTTCTCTCCATCAGTTTCTGCGCGGCTTTGAGTGAATGGCCGTCAAAAAATTCATCGATTTGATCTTGTCCGGATCGCTGCCCGAGTTCTACCGGGAAATGTTCCGGTAGAAGCAAGGCGTCTTCCGCCAGCACGGCTGCTCGTTCGATCGCATTTTCCAACTCCCTGACGTTTCCGGGCCAATTGTATTCAAGCAGACGGGACATGGCGGCCGGTGCGATGCCTTCGATGTTTTTTTCCAGGGTTGTGTTGAACCGCTTTATAAAATGTTCACACAGCAGGGGAATATCTTCTGAGCGATCTCGCAGGGGCGGTATTTTTATAGATAATACGTTTAACCGGTAAAACAAATCTTCGCGAAATGTGCCCTTTTTGACCTCCGCTTCGAGATCTTTGGCTGTTGCGGCGATCACGCGAACATCAATTTTCATGGATTTTGAATCACCCACCATCCTGATTTCATTTTCCTGTAAGACCCTCAGAATTTTAACCTGCAACGCCAGCGGCAGCTCGCCGATTTCATCCAGAAAAATCGTTCCGCCTTCCGCTTCCTGAAAAAGTCCTTTTTTATTTCTGTCGGCACCGGTAAAAGCACCTTTTTTATAGCCGAACAATTCACTCTCAAGAAGCGTTTCCGGTATTCCGCCGCAATTTACAGGGACCAGCGGCAAGTTTGATCGCTGGCCTTCAAAATGAATTGCGCGGGCAATCAACTCTTTGCCGGTTCCGCTATCGCCCAATAGAAGAACGGTGGTTTTATACTGGGCCGCTTTGGCAGCAACCCGGAACATGGACTGCATCGTTTCGCTTTTCGCCACCAAGTTGCCGAAATGATAACTGTTTTCAATCTTTTTGATTCGCTCTTTAAGCTGAAAGTTTTCCTTTCTTAAACTTTCACGTTCTTCGGCTTTCTTTAAAGTGAGATACACCTCATCGGTTTTAAATGGCTTCGATATGTAATCATAAGCACCCAGTTTCATCGCCTCAATGGCCGTGTCAATCGTCCCGTAAGCTGACATCATAATAACCGTGGTGGCGCCGATTTTATCGCGAGCTGCTTTTAAAAAATCCATCCCGCTCATAGAGGGCATTTTAATATCACAGAGAATAAAATCGTAGGCCATGCTTTGGATCATTTTCAACCCTTCATGACCATCGCAGGCAGCCGCAACAATATAACCGGCTTTGCCCAGCAGTCTTGAGAGCATGTGCCGCATGTTTTCTTCATCATCGATAACCAGAAGTCGTTTTTCCGACATTTTAGATGTCATTTTGTTTTAAACCTTATCTACTTTTGCCAGATCAGAAAAATTTTGATCTCCGGCGATGTCAACTTCGTTTTCAATTAGAGGCAGCAAGAGCGTCAGGGTTGTCCCTTCTCCGACCACACTGTTAACGCTCATTTTACCGCCAAATCCCTCGACGATCATAAAACTGACCGAAAGCCCGAGGCCGGTACCCTTGCCGGGATCCTTGGTCGTATAAAACGGATCAAAAATATTACCCATATTTTCTTTGGGGATCCCCGGTCCATTATCGATGAACATAATCTTTAAATAGTTTTGACTATCCTCCGATTGTTCCTCCTTTTCACCGGCCAGTGAACTTTGGATCCTCAACTTACCGTTAGCTGCTTTGCCCTCTGAAGAAATGGCATCAGCGGCATTGATAATCAAATTTAAAAAGACCTGTCGCAAGGGGTTCGAATCCGCCAGAACTCTGTCGTTTTGAGCCTCCAGACAACATTCGAGCTCGATATTTGACATCAACGGTTGCACATTAAGAACCTGGGCAATGTCGTCTATTAAATCATGGACCGACACGGCCTTTAGCCCTGAACTGGATGGGCGTGAAATCTCAAGAAGCTGCCGGATAATGGTGTTGATCCGCTCGATCTCTTCCTCGGTTCGATGAATGTATTCTTTTTTCTCGGCAGCGGGAATATCTTTTTGTTTGAGCAGTTCGAGATACCCCATGACAATCCCGATCGGATTGCCGATTTCATGGGCAATACCGGCAGACAGCCTTCCCACCGATGCCAGTTTTTCCGCGCGAATGATATCTTCCTGGGCCTTTTTCAGTTCCAGATTGGCCCTCTCAAGGGAATTGACGGTTGATCGCAGTTTTTCCCGGTCGGCAGATATGCGCCGCAGCATGCTGTTTAAGGAGGCGGACAATTTATGAAGCTCATTGTCTTCCTTGCGCACTGAAAAAAGCATTTCATCATCTTCGCGGTAATCTTCAGCACGGCGTGCCAGTCGCGCCAGCGGTTGAAAATAAACTTTGGAAAGGCGATAAATACCAATAAATGTCAAAATTGCCGTATTAATAAATAAAAATATAAAAAGCATCTTTTGGGAGTGTCGCAGGGCCTTGTAAATCCCTTCAAGTGGCAAAACGATGCTGGCACTGGCTAAAGCATGTCCGTTTTTCAGCAAAGGTGTTGAAATAATGAGGTTGCGCCGTTGCTTCCAAAAAACCCCCCAGGTCGTCCCGAAAAAATTGGTTTCCTGCTTTTCAGATTGCATCACTTTGCGGCAGTGCTTGATCAGCTCGCTTTTCAAAGACTTGGGCGTGTTTCCAAAATAAATCGTGTCATTATTTTTACCCAGGACCAATGCATTGGAGACACCGGCTTCGGTCAGCAAATGAAAGACCTGCGCTCTGGAGTTGTTTGGCGCTGAATCCGTACCGAATTCCAAACTTTTAAGCAGATCAGCTTCGAGGGTGGACAATATGAAATGGCCTTTGGATGCCTCTTTGCGGATGATGTCACGCTTGGCGGTCATTACCGTGACAACATTGATTAACAGCATGGCCACAAAAAAAAGGATGGCAATGTTGAAGGCAATTTTTGTTCTGAGACCGCGGATAAACATAAAAATTCTTAACTATCTGTTATTAAGAGATTAATAAACCAAACTAGGATATTTGGGATTTTCAAATCTGTCGGGAATGGAATGAGTAGGACAGGCTTGAAATCTCGCGCAGGTTATGGATTTTGTTATGGTTATTTATATAAAAAGTCTATCACAGTCTATTTTTGAATGCAAATATTGTGCTATTTTTTAAATTAATTCAATGTATTGAGGAAACTGCTACCATAAGGCCATCCGAAAACAAACCTTTAAAACTGTACCATACAAAGGTTACCCGGGATTGAGAGAAAACGCAGGAGTACCTGCAATGTTGCCTGAATTTGATCGAAGGAAGGTGAAAATGAGCTTACGCGAGCAGTGGATTTCAAACATTGAGGCCGGAAAAAGGTTAAGCCGGCTGGTCGAAGGTGACGCTTCCGGTTGACCCGGATCGCTTTCCGGCTTAACCTGGCAAGGGTTCTTTTTTTCGCTGTCTCAAACCTGGCACGCTGGGCGCAATGGGAATTGATCGGAAATTATCTGGAATGGAAACAAATTATATATTTCGGCAAGCTTCAAATTTTAAACATTGCGATTGCATATCCGACATTTTAAAAATTGCAGCTTTCATCAGTTAATCCAAAATGTTTATAAGAAATTCAAATTACGGGTACATAGCCGTTACCCATTATTCAGCTAATTTTTGCATTGCGTTAAGCAATCCAAAAAACTATTTAATTAGCATGTATCTAATTTATCTGTTTATCTGCAAATTTTTTAATCTCATCAAATCAAAAGTCCGCCGTCCCTTGAACAATCCGTATGCTGAGGGGTAGACAGGAATCTGAGTAGATCATAATTTCCTTTGCGATAGTAGTTAGCGTCGTGGCTTCTCCCATTTCAGCCGCATCGCCAATGCGCTTAATAATATGCTGGCCCAATTCAGCAGAGATAGCTGCAAGGTTGAGGAAAAATTTGCAAATCAATTCTGCAATGGAATTTTTAGAAAGTTGGTATTGACCAGCAAAGGATCGGCTAAGCGTTAAACTGGCTTGCTTTTTTGAAGAAATATTAGCATTACCGCCAGTTAAAGGCATTTATAAAGGATTTTAGATTCTTATCTGGTCCGATTATTCATAGAGTGAAGGATGAAAGATTCACGTCCCTGTATTTATAGTCTTTCTTCCTTCAACGCTGATGATTGACGAAAGGAAACTGCTTTTACCAGACAACCCGTAAGGTTGAATTATGGTAAAAAAAGAAGCTTTAGATTTGAACACGAGAAAAATAATGTGCGATATGGGCTTGCTCTTCAATGGCGCTGTGCGGGATTTAAGAGAGAATAAAACCCTCCAGCCTTAATGCTTTCAATTTGTCTGGCGTGGGCACACCGTCACGGGTCCACCCCCGCAGGTCATAATACTGGTCCAGAAAGCCGTCCAGCTCCCTTACGATCTCGCCGTGTCCGGGAACGCCCCGGGTAT
>JASFGM010000282.1:0-4956 GCA_050123755.1 Desulfobacterales bacterium | reverse complement strand
GCCCTATGGTCTTGGATAGATTTATTTTAAGCGCTTGAAGGAAAATCTTATCCAGGACCGGAAGATCTTTTTTGACGGGCTCTATAAGTCCCTGTTGCAGTAACTTCGACAGGTTTTTTTTTAAAGCGGCGTCTTCCATATCGACTTCATCAGCGATCTGAGACAGGCTCTTATTTTCATCAATAGCAATCAGCAAACGAATCATATCCGCATCCAGGGATATTTCATTATTATCCTTGCGAATCACTTTGCGGTAATAGTTCTCCAGATGGCTGGGTCTACCAATATCCATTTTCTTCCCATTGACTGTAAGGGAACGCTAATGGCTTAACGATACCTTCGCGCACCGGACACCTGCCGAATAGTTGCCAATTTATGCGTTCCGGGATTAAAAATTTTATGTATTTGAAAGCAAAAGAGAATGGCCGGTTATTTCCATTAAACATATAAGCTTAATGATAAAGGCGATTTTATGTCAAGGAAAAAAATTATCATGATATTTGATACTTGGATTGTTTTAGGGCGTTTGGCGGGCAAAAGAATCAGGCTGACTGCGGATAGCAGGCGCGTCATAAAAGCCGTTGAATCCTCCAGCAGCCGATTTTGCAGGCCCCAACAGCTGATGGTACAGATCAACGCACGCTGAGTTTTTTATTTTTTATCAAGCTCTTGCTTTAGTTTTTTCTCCATTTCAGCAAAAAGGTTTTTCTTTTTTTCCGCCTGCTGGGTTTGAATGGACTCAATTTTTTGCGAAAGGCCTTTTTGGGATTCTCGAAATTTTTTAAGCTCCTCTTCCAGCTTGCTCTCATTATCACCGCGCGGAATTTCTTCAATTTTTAAAAAATCCCGGACAAACAGTCTATCGCCATAAGATCCTTCGATCACATCAATAATTCCCATTTGTTTTAGTTTTCTACAAATGTAACTGCTGTGCTCAATTGACATCGATAGGATTCGAGATATATCTTCTACAGTCGGCGGGGTGTTTTTTTGATGTTCACAAACCCGCATGGCAGATACAAAAAGGTGGGCATCTGTATATAAATCTTTGTTTTTGTCTTCCATAATATGCTGGTTTTCTTTGGCGTCTTTTTGCTTTGAAACCCGCATTGAAGAGCGGCTGGCTGTACTTGACATCAGTGCTTTAGAAGAGTAACATTTCCTTAAGATTTGTCAAGCAGCAAGGTATGCTTGCAAGACGATATCCGGAATTTGGCATGCCGCAACCTAACCCGGACAAGCCGGAAAAGGTTGCCACAAAGGCACCAAGACAAAAAAAAAATTTTCGATTACTGTTCATCTTTGCGTCTTGGTGGCGTAAATGTTTTATCACAAAATGCAAAAAAATAATTTCTAAGGTACTAACAAAGTGCCTTTCTTGATCAATCAGTGGATTTCAATAATCCTTTTGCGACCCGCAAGGAGGAGACAATCATGACTGAAATTGTTGAAGTAAATGCAAGACAAATACTGGACTCACGAGGCAATCCAACTATTGAGGCTGATGTGATGGTCGCATGCGGTGCGGTCGGAAGAGCTGCAGTCCCTTCTGGAGCTTCTACCGGAAAGCGGGAAGCGCTGGAGCTGCGTGACAGGCGTTTAAAACGTTTTGGGGGAAAAGGCGTGACCGCTGCCGTAAAAAATGTCCTGACGAAGATTCAGCCGGCTATAGTGGGCATGGATGCCGCGGATCAGGCCGCGCTGGATAAACGGATGATTGAGCTTGACGGCACCCCTAATAAATCTAAGCTTGGCGCCAACGCAATTCTGGCTGTATCAATGGCGGCGGTTCGTGCTGCAGCTGCGGCTTATGGCTTGCCCCTTTATCGATATCTTGGCGGCATCAATGCCAGGTACCTGCCCGTTCCGATGATGAACATCATAAATGGCGGCATGCATGCAGCCAACAATCTGGATATCCAGGAATTTATGATTATGCCCTTGGGCGCAGACTCCATTGTTGAGGCGGTCCAGATGGGCGCGGAGACGTTTCAGCAACTTAAAAAAATCCTCAAAGGCCAGGGATTCAACACGGCCGTAGGCGATGAAGGGGGCTTTGCGCCCGATCTCGAGTCGAACGAGGCCGCCATTCAGAATATTCTGCAAGCCGTTGAAGCTGCCGGTTATAAACCCGGCAAAGATATGGGCCTGGCCCTGGATGTGGCTGCCAGTGAAATATTCAAAAGTGGTAAATACGTCTTAAAATCCGAAAATAAAAGGCTCAATGCGCGTCAGATGATCGACTATTATGAAGGGCTCATCGATAAGTATCCCATTGTCTCCATTGAAGATGGACTTGCCGAAGGGGATTGGGATGGGTGGAAGGTTATGACCGATCGGCTGGAAAGTACCGTCCAGATTGTCGGAGATGATATTTTCGTGACCAATCCCAAGATTTTTAATAAAGGTATCGAGCAGGGCATCGCTAACTCGATCTTGATCAAGCTAAACCAGATCGGAACGGTCACCGAGACCCTTGACGCCATCGAGTTGGCCAAACAGGTAGGGTATACAACCGTGATTTCGCATCGCTCCGGTGAAACTGAAGATACATTTATTGCCGATCTGGTCGTTGGCGTCAACGGAGGCCAGATAAAGACGGGCTCTCTGTCACGCAGTGACAGGGTGGCTAAATACAATCAGCTGATTCGAATTGAAGAAGATCTCGGGGCCGCTGCGTATTTTTCCAAAGAACTGTTCTAACATGATCGCACGATCTAAAAAAAAATTCGGATATATCTTGTGCCTGTTTATTGTTATTTTGTATTGCAAGAGTTTATCCGCCTATGTGCTTCAAGGCCCTCACATCATTGAGCTGATGATCGAGAAACTGGGGGAAGCAGAAAGTCTATTTGTTTCCCAAAAAGTGGTTTTTTACATCATCCAGCCTCAGTCCGAGTCTATCAGTGAAAATGAGGGTGCCGAGGATGCAACCGCTGCGCCAAACCCTCCAGACCGTCAGCAAGCGGCACCTTTATCTGACGAGACCGATCTGCTTGAGCCTGATTTTCTGAGTGAAAATGACAGCCCTGGTGATATCAACAATCCAGCAAATCCTCCAGACGATGAACAGGCGCTGCCGGATCAAACTGCTTTCTTCGCCCCTGTACAGACTGAGACCATTCAATTAGACGAGTCGGTGCGATATGTGTTTTCTGAAGCCTTTCGTTCAGACAGCGTCTCTGATGATAAGCAGCGAATTTATGTTTTTAGGGACGGACAGACGCTTACGGTTATTGATGGTGTCATTTCAAGCGGCGCTGGGACGCGATTTGACCTTTATAAGGATCTGTTATTGTATCGGTCGCGTGAGTTGCTTTCCGAAAGGCTATCGGATCTGGGGGTCGATATTTCTTTATCCAGTTTGGGAAAATTTGAAGGGCAACCTGCTTTTGTGGTGGGGGCTGAATATCCGGATCAGACCCTTCCGCAAGTGTGGATCGATATGGAAACATTTCAGCCCTTGCGCATGATAATCCCCAGTGGCAGTGCCTCATACAGCACCGATTTTTTGGAAATCAGATATTCGCAATGGCAAAAAATTGGCAAAATATGGTATCCGATGCGGATTGAGTTTATTCAGGATGGGGCAACCGTCCGGACGATTGAGGTTAATGGTTATCAGGTCGACCCTGATTTTTCAAAAGACGTATTTGACATTGCGCGTCTGAAATTGGAGTATCGCCAACCCGTTCAGGCACCGGATCGCACCGGTGAGACCGATGGATTAAGCGAAGTTCAAAAAACCATCGAGAGATTTAAAAAAATATTTGAATAAGAGAGGAGAAGATGGCGAAGGACACAAAATTTATTTTTGTAACCGGGGGTGTGCTTTCATCTCTGGGCAAAGGGCTTGCATCGGCCGCGATCGGGGCGTTGCTTGAAAGCCGGGGCCTGACCGTGACCATTCAAAAACTGGATCCCTATATAAATGTGGATCCGGGAACGATGAATCCCTTTCAGCATGGTGAGGTGTTTGTGACCGATGACGGAACAGAAACCGATCTTGATCTGGGGCACTATGAACGCTTCACCCACGCAAGATTGGGCAAAGATAATAACTTTACCACCGGTAAAATTTATCATTCCGTCATTAACAAAGAGCGTAAAGGAGAATACCTGGGTGGAACCGTCCAGGTTATTCCGCACATCACCGATGAAATCAAAAACAGTATCAAAATGGCCGCCGACGATGTTGATGTGGTCATTGTCGAAATTGGGGGTACCATCGGCGACATTGAAAGTCTGCCATTTTTAGAGGCGATCAGACAATTTAGAGCGGATGTGGGCAAAGAAAATTCGCTTTATATTCATCTGACCCTGGTACCCTATATTGGCACCGCGGGTGAAGTCAAAACCAAGCCGACCCAGCACAGTGTCAAAGAGCTGAGAAGCATCGGTATCCAGCCCGACATTCTTCTATGCCGCACCGACCGGTTCCTGTCCAAAGACATCAAAGCTAAAATTGCCCTCTTTTGCAATGTCAGCGTTGAAGAAGTCATCACCGCAAAAGATGTGGATCATATTTACGAGGTTCCCCTGATCTTTCATCAAGAAGGTTTGGATGACAAAATTATTGAGTTGCTCAATATCTGGACGCGGGCCCCTCAGCTGGACAACTGGGAGGAACTTATCCGTAAAATCAAAGCGCCCAAACATTCGGTCACGATTGCGGTGGTGGGCAAATATGTTGATCTGACTGAATCATATAAAAGTCTGAATGAAGCGCTGTATCACGGGGGCATCGCCAACGATTCTAAGGTCAATCTGAATTTCGTTGATTCCGAGAAACTGGACAGCGATACATGCAATCAGATGCTGGCCGATGCCGACGGGATTCTGGTGCCCGGGGGATTTGGGGAACGTGGTATTGAAGGCAAAATATGCGCTGCCAACTTTGCGCGGATCAACAAAGTTCCGTATTTTGGCATTTGTTTAGGCATGCAAATTGCCGTG
>JASFGM010000281.1:0-4961 GCA_050123755.1 Desulfobacterales bacterium | reverse complement strand
ATAAGTAAATTGAACCTTTAAACCTAATAATTTAGTTTAAGAATTAAATCTAATAATCTGATTTTAAAGAGGTTTTCATGAGACCATTTACTTACCTCATCCCGAAGACGTTAGATGAGGCAATTTCATTGCTTGTATCTCACGGAGAGCGGGCAAAATATGTTGCCGGAGGAACCGATGTATTCGTCAAAATCAAAGAGGGCAAATTTGCACCGGATTATCTGATTTCCTTAAAACATATCATCGGTCAAGATCGCCCCTTTTTGAATCATGAAACCGGGGAACTTTATATTGGTGCTTTTTGCACGCATCGATCCATCGAACAATCGACTCTCGTACAGCATCAATACCCCATTATTCATGATGCGGTGAAAAACATCGGATCCGTGCAGATCCGCAATGTGGCCACCATCGGCGGAAATCTGGTCAATGCCGTCCCATCGGCCGACGGTGCTATCCCGCTAATTGCGCTGGACGCAAAAGCGAATATTTACGGCACCAAAGGTCAGCGTTCGGTTGAATTGAGACGGTTTTTTCTGGGGCCGGGGCAATGCGATCTCAATGGCGGAGAAATACTGACCGAGGTTGTAATCCCGCCTATAGCACCACGCACCGGTAGTGCCTATATCAAACATGGCAGAAGAGAAGCGATGGAGTTGCCCATGCTGGGGGTAGGGGTTTTGTTGAGTCTCGAAGAAGATATGGCCACCTGTGCCAAGGTTCGGATTTGTCTGGGGGTGGCGGCCCCCACGCCCTTCAGGGCCTTAGAAGCGGAGAAACACTTGGCGGGCAAAACCGTGGATGAAAATAACCTTTCCGAAGCCGGGCGGATTGCCGGGCAGGAATCAAAAGTCAGGGATAGTATTCGAGGTGTGGCCTGGTACCGGCGGGAAATGGTTGCTGTTCTGGTCAAACGCATGGGTTTAAAAGCGCTCGAGCGTGCTAAAGAGAAAAGAGAAGGGTGAAGTTGGAATGCGGAATGCGGAAGTGGAAATAGAGAAATTTGAAGGGTAGCTGCGGAAAACAACGGACGAGTTGCTAACAATCTTCACAACAATAGGTAATAAGTCAAAATAATATTTGCGCATTCCGCATTCGGACTTCCGCATTCATAGTGGGAGGATTTTATGGCAAGAGAAATATCGTTTGAATTTAACGGCAATCCGATGAAAATGACGATCGAGGACCATTGGACCCTGCTGCATTTTATCCGTGAAGAGTTGGGTTATACGGGGACCAAAGAAGGCTGTGGCAGCGGTGAATGCGGGGCTTGTACGGTCATTGTGGACGGTGAAGCCGTAAATTCCTGTCTTTACCTGGCAACCGAAATCGACGGCAAAAAGCTAACTACCATTGAAGGATTGGCCGCCGCTGATGGAACCTTGCACCCCATTCAGAAATCTTTTGTTGAAAATGGCGGTATTCAGTGCGGATTCTGTTCGCCGGGTATGATCATGTCGGCCAAGGCTCTGTTGGATAAAACACCGAACGCTCCCGAGGAAGACATCAAGGAGGCGATCGCCGGCAATCTATGCCGCTGTACCGGGTACGTTCAGATCATCGACTCGATTAAAGCCGTTAGTGGATACGGAGAAGATAAACCTCACGTGGTCGCATTTAAAACCGAAGAAACCGACCGTGGCGAATAAAACCCGCTATTGCATCGCGGCAAGATGCCGCTCCCACATATAGACATAAGTGTTGTGATTGAATAGATCGTGGGGGTGGCTTCCAGCCGCGATTAGTACCGAGTTTAATAATTTAAGGAGATAACCGATGCAAAACTTGTGTTCAGTCGGCAAAAGAGTTCCCAAGCTGGACGCGGTGGATAAGGCCACCGGACGGGTTAAATATATTCAAGATTTAAAGGTTCCGGGGATGCTTTACGGAAAAATTCTTTACAGCAAGTATGCTCACGCAAAAATTGTAAAAATTGACGCGTCCAAAGCCAAAGAGATTCCGGGGGTTTTAGCGGTGCTGACCGGTGAAGACGTTCCCGATATACGAATGGGTGTATATAAAGACAACCGCCCGCTAAAGACTGGAAAAGTTTGTTCCTTGCGGGATGAAGTGGCGGCCGTGGCAGCCACCACTCCGGAAATTGCCGAAGAGGCCTTGAAACGTATCGAAGTGACCTATGAAGCCCTGCCGGCCATCTTTGATCCTGAAGAGGCCCTAAAAGAAGACGCAATTTTGATTCATGAAGCCCATAAATCAAATGTACTGAAGATGCCCTGGAAATTGCATTATGGCGATGTGGAGGCTGCCAAAAAAGAAGCTGCGCATGTGGTGGCAGAACGCTTTAGCACCACCTGGGTAACCCATTGCTGCATGGGAACCAGCGGTGCGGTTGCCGAGTTTGACCCTGCCAATAATCTGACCATTCATTCCAATACCCAGATCCCGTCACTGGCTCAAAAGGATTTTATGGGGGCCCTCAAAGCGATGGGTTTAAAAGACCGCAGGGTTCGGGTCATCAAACCCTGCATCGGCGGCGGCTTTGGCAGCAAGCTGGATACCTATGCTTATGAATATATTGCAATTTTACTGGCGTTTTACACGCGCAGACCGGTGAAAGTCGAATTCGATCGCACCGAGGAGTTTATTGCGACCTCCACCCGTCAGCCGACCATTACGTATATATCCCAGGGGTGTGACAAAAATGGCAAGCTTATTTTTCGGGATATATCGATGATTTTAGACAACGGCGCCCACACCTCCTGGGGGGCCACCACGCCGTCTGTGATGATGATGCCGATCACCTCCCTGTATCGGGTGCCCAATGTCCGCTATGAAGCCAAATGTGTCTATACCAACAATACCTATTCGCAGGCGATGCGGGGTTACGGGAACCCCCAGGCAACCTTTGCGA
Organism: Desulfobacterales bacterium; assembly: GCA_050123755.1. Classification (GTDB taxonomy): domain Bacteria; phylum Desulfobacterota; class Desulfobacteria; order Desulfobacterales; family JAHEIW01; genus JAHEIW01. The sequence continues at coordinate 2,089 of JASFGM010000281.1, read as the reverse complement.
TTGAAAGCAGCATGGACATGCTGGCCGAATCTGCCGGCATCGATCCCATCGAATTTAGACGCCTGAATGCCAACCGGCCCGGTGATGTTTCCACCCAGGGACTGCGGATTACCACATGTGGCTTAGAGCAATGCATGGATTCGGTCAAGGCGCAGCTTGAATGGAATCAGCCCAAAAAGGAAAACGAAGGTGTTGGCATGGCATCTCTTATTCACGTCGGCGGCGGTGCCCGGGTCTATAAATCAGATGGTTGTGGAACCATAATTAAAATGGACGATTTTGCCAAGGTCGATCTATTCACCGGTGCGACGGATATGGGCCAGGGGTCCGACACGGTCATCGCTCAAATCGTCGCTGAAGAGCTCGGCCTGGAAGTGGAAGATATTCATGTGATTCATACCGACACAGACGTATGTCCCTGGGATGTCGGAGCCCATGCCAGCCGAACCACTTTCGTTGCCGGCAATTCCGCCCAGGGAGCCGCCCGTAAGATTAAAGCCCGCATCCTTGAGCTGGGCGCTAAACAACTGGAAGCACCCCTGGAAAAACTCGTTCTGCGTGATCGCCATCTAATTCATCAGGATGATCCTGAGAAAAAGCTCGAAATCGGCAAACTGCTTCGCAAATCGCACTTCACTCACGGGGGGCAGATGCTGATGGCTGAATATTTCTTTGATCCGGCCAATGAAAATATGGGTAAAGATTTCCGTGGCAACATGTCGATGACTTACACCTTTGGAACCCACGGGGTAAAGGTGAAAGTAGACCGGGAAACCGGAAAGATCAAAATCCTGAACTACGTTGCCGCCCATGATGTCGGCAAGGCCATTAATCCCCTGCTGCTTGAAGGCCAGGTGTATGGCGGCGTGATGATGGGCGTCGGCTATGCACTTACCGAACAGGTTATCTCCGAAAAAGGGCAGAATATGAATCCCAATTTCAGGGATTATAAGATCCTGACAGCCAAAGACGTCGTTCCGATTAAAGCGCCGGTTTTTGAAACCCATGACGAAGACGGACCCTTCGGTGCCAAAGGCATCGGTGAGCCGGGCTGTGTACCGACTGCACCGGCCATCGCCAATGCCATCTATGATGCCATCGGGGTTCGCATAAAAGATTTACCCATCACACCCGAAAGAGTACTGGCTGCCATCAGGGAAAAGCAAGGTTTAGATCTGTGCGGGCAGGAAGACGGCAAAGATGATGCGGAAGAATGTGTGATTGAAGAATAGTGGATTTTTTCAAATAAAATCGTTGATAATTGAGAACGTGTGCTTGTATTCTGTAATAAATCTCAAAACCGCAATCATAACAAAAGGAGGTCATAGATGAAAAGATTCGGATTTTATCTAATTGGGTTTTTCACGGCAACTTTGTTGCTAACGGTTATGGCACCCCTGCCGACTGCAGCCGAAACGGTGAAACTGAATTACGCAAACTTCCCACCGGCACCCACCTTTCCCTGTGTGCAGATGGAACGGTGGAAGACAGAGGTTGAAAAACGCACGAACGGAAAGGTGCTGGTTAACACCTTCCCCGGCGGCACTTTGCTTAATGCAAAAAATATGCTGGAGGGTGTCATTGCCGGCCAGGCTGACATCGGCTGCCTGTGCATGGCCTACCAGCCGGGACGTTTCGTGGTCACCAATGCAGTCAGCCTGCCGCTTGGCGTATCCAGCGCACGGGTTGGAAGCCTGGTGCTGTGGGATTTATGGCACAAATACCAGCCGGATGAGTTCAAGGCCGTAAAAGTGCTGGCGATGTTCACCACGGCACCCACCAATATCATGTCGAAGGTGCCTGTCAGAAATCTGGATGACCTTAAGGGGCTCGACATTAGAGCATCAGGGGTGGCTGCTCAAATTCTGGGTGTTTGGGGAGCCAATCCGGTGGGCATGCCGATGCCGGCCACAGTGGAAGCGCTGCAAAAGGGGGTGGTCAAAGGGCTTTTCTCATCACTCGAATCCATGAAGGATTTCAAATTTGCGGAAACCTGCAAATATGTGACATTAACGGACGCGGGAGGGATCTATCCGTTTGCCGTCGTCATGAATCAGAAAAAATGGCAAATGCTGCCGGAGGATGTTCA
>JASFGM010000280.1:0-4962 GCA_050123755.1 Desulfobacterales bacterium | reverse complement strand
AATTTTTTTCTTGATAAGGAAACGTAAACGTGAACAACACCGATGCCAATACCCCTCAGTCTGAAATCGATCAACGGATTAAAAAATTAAGAACACAGCTTGAAAAAAACAAAATCGGAGCGGCCCTGTTGGTTCAGCGGGCCGATCTGTTTTATTTTGCCGGCAGCGTTCAGGAGGCCCATCTTTACGTACCGGTTGATGAAGAGCCGATTTTAATGGTTTTCAAAAGCCTCGATCGGGCGATTGCCGAATCGCCATTGAGACGCATTGTTCCTTTGGCCTCGCCCAAAGCTGTTCCTGATATACTGAATCAGTACGGATATAAAGTTCCATCCGTCATTGGAATGGAGCTGGACGTTTTGCCCGTCAACCTATATTTTACCTTTCAAAAGGTATTCGAAGAAAAAAACCTCGTTGATATTTCCCATTTGATTCGGCTGGTGAGAGCCATTAAATCTCCGTATGAAATTGATATGATGCGCCGGGCCGCTAAAGGATCGGATCAAGTGGCCGCCCGCGTTCCAGAGCTTCTGCGAGAAGGAATGACCGAACTCGAACTGGCTGGAAAGGTTGAAGCCGAAGCCCGCAAACTGGGTCATCAGGGAATTGTCCGCATGCGTTATTGGGGGGCTGAAGTGTTTTTCGGGCATTTGATGGCCGGACCATCGGGTGCCGTGCCCAGTTTCCCGCGCTCTCCTACCGGCGGCAGTGGCGCCGGCCCGGCGGTTGCCCAGGGTCCGGGTTTCAGACCCATCCAGTGTCATGAACCGGTGATGCTAGACTATGTGTTTGCGCTAAACGGCTATTATTCGGACCATACCCGCATTTTTTCGATGGGAGAACCCGCCGATGAGCTGATGGCGGCTCATGGAGCCATGCTGGATGTTCAGGCCCTGATAAAAAGGGAGGCCAAACCGGGCGTTAAATCCGGTGATATTTATGAGCTGGCCATGGAGCGTACACGTGCCCTGGGATACGATAAATATTTTATGGGAGTGGGCGGCGAGCGGGTTCGTTTTGTCGGGCATGGCATCGGTACCGAGCTGGATGAATACCCTTTTTTGGCATCCGGTCAAACACTCGAACTTCAGGAGAATATGATCCTGGCTGTGGAGCCCAAGTTGATTTTTGCGGGCAAAGGTGTCGTCGGCATTGAAAACACGCACCGGGTGACGGAGAATGGATTAGAGCAATTCGGTCAGTATGAGGATAATATCATAGTGATATAATTTATCGATTTAAAAAGGCACCCAATCAATATCTGTTGCCATTTAAAATTTCAATTTCGAATTTACGGCGCTTATCCACCATGACGCCCGGAATAGCTCCATAAAAATCACCTCACAAGGCCCGCACCTGCACGGATCTTATTTATTCTTACTGACGCGACAACCTGTCTTCTAGATCCTGCAGTTTTTTTAACTGCTCTCGATACAATAAATGGGCCGTCTCAAGGGAGACTTTCTCAAAACGGATGGTGTCACCGGGGGTGGTCTGGGCAACCTTGGGAAGATCCACGGAGATAACGGTTACAATCTTGGTATATCCGCCCACGGTTTGTTCCACCATCAGTATGATGGGTTGTTTGTCGGCCGGAATTTGAACTCCTCCCGGCATGGTGGGCTCCGAAATAATACTTTTGGGCATTCCTTTTCGAAGTTCAACTTTAGGGCCCTGGAGCCTGTAGCCCATGCGGTCGGCTTTGGTGCTGACCATAAAATCCGATTGGAATATGATGTCCAGACCTTCCCGGAAAAAGTCATCCTGGGGCCCGGGAATCGCACGGATTACAATTTCCGAAGGATATGCGGGTATCATATCTGCAGGTGTTTCCCGCACAGTGACCAGACGTTTGGCTTGACCGCATTTTATCACATCCCCGGCTTGCAGTACACGCCCATGGTAGCCGCCTATTTTCCCGCCTACATAGGTGCAGCGGCTTCCCATCACTTCGGGAACATCGATTCCGCCGCTGACAGCCAGGTAGGCACGGCAGCCGCTTTTCACCTGTTGAATGTCCAGAATATCTCCCGGCTTTACCCTAAAAGACTTCCAGCCTTCGACCGGCTGATCATTTACGGTCATTCCAATTTCCGCCCCGGTAACGGCGATATCGGCTTTCGCCGCAATTTCAAGGCGCGGACCCATCACCGTGATTTCCATCGCGGCAGCGTTTTTAAGATTGCCGACCAGCAAGTTGGCTGCCTGGAAAGCAAAGGCGTCCAGAACCCCTGATATCGGAATACCCATTTGCTGATAGCCGTAACGCCCTTTATCCTGAATCGTTGTGTAGCCACCCGGTGTCAATACCGAAAACGCATCCATTATTCTTGCTCCTGTTTAAAGATGCGCGTATATTCTTCAGCGGAAATCGGACTGAATTTAATGCGGTCGCCGGCCTGGTAAAGAAATGGATTGCGACGACCGGGCGCAAACAATTTAACCGGAGTCCGGCCAATGAGTCGCCAGCCTCCGGGGCTGGCGACGGGATAAATGCCGGTCTGATTGTTGGCAATCCCCACGGATCCTGCGGGAACGAATGTGCGCGGCGTCTCCAGTCTGGGTGTGTAAAGCTTTTCAGAAAGCCCCCCCAGAAAAGGAAAGCCCGGTGTAAAACCGACCATGTAAATCAAATATTCCGGCTGGCAATGCAGCTCAATGACCTCCGCAACCGTCAGATTATGAGATTCAGCCACAACCTCGATGTCCGGCCCAAACTCGCCACCGTAGCAAACAGGAATTTCGACGGTATCCGGAGGCGGGATCTTAATTTCGTCCAGCCGAGCTTCCAATGTGTTAAGGGTTTGCCGCAGTTTAGCAGGATTGGTACCGCAAGGGTCATAAACAATTAGAAGCGACCGATACGTTGGGATGACCTCGGTGACACCCTCCGGTGGATTCTGCTCCATAACCATCGCCATGGACCTGACTCTGTTATTCACACCCGGATCAATAATGTCACCGTATTCAACCAAAAGTCCGCAATCACCCGCCGTGCGAAACCGGGCTTTTTCAAACAGACCTGCGGGCATGCTGGTTCTCACTCCTTTCCCATGGGTGTTACCGCCACCCCATCTGCTTCCATTGTTTGACGGATGCTTCTGACAAGATCCACCGCCGTGGGGGTATCGCCGTGGACGCACAGGGTTTGTGCTTCGAGCGGAATGGTGGTTCCGTCCACTGCGATAACAACACCTTCTTTTACCATCCGCAATGCTCTTTCTGAGACTTCCTGAGGGTCTTTGATCACCGCCCCGGGCTGACGTCGGGATAATAGAGTGCCTTCCGGCGTGTAAGCCCTGTCGGGGAACACCTCGTAAACCACTTTGAGCCCCACTTCCTCGCCGATGCGCCGCATGAGTTCTCCTTTGGCACCGGCCAGCGCTACGTACAAAAGCTCAGAATTCACACTGACGATCGCTTCGGCCACGATCCGGGCAACTTCCTCATTTTCCACCGCCGTCAGGTACAGCGCGCCGTGGGGCTTTACGTGTTGCAATTTCGTGCCGTGAACGCTGCAAAACGCCTGAAGCGCGCCGATCTGAAAAATCACATAATTACGGAGATCTTCCATCGTACAGTCCATGTTGCGGCGACCGAAACCCAGCAGGTCGGGATAGCTCGGATGTGCGCCCACGCCCACGCCATGTTTCACGGCCATTGCAACGGTGCGGTCCATCACCGATGGATCTCCGGCATGCCAGGCGCAAGCGATATTGGCAGAGCTGATGTATTGAATGATCGCTTCATCCATGCCCAGCTTGTAAGCACCAAAGCTTTCACCCATATCGCAATTGAGATCAATTTTTTTCACCAGGTATCTCCTTTCAAAATGAATGTGTTTGCGGCTAAAAATAAGTTGACATATAACGATTATATATGTCCAGTATATTTTCACCATAAGCCATAAAAATGATCCGCTTGAAAGGAGAAAGAGGAATGGGACTCAATCTATACACGCTCAAATCACCTGTTATGGGGACCTTTTACAGGGCATCCGCTCCGGGAGAAAAACCTTTAGTGGAAGTGGGGCAACAGGTCAATGCTTCCGATGTATTATGTATGATCGAATCCATGAAAATATTCACAGAATTGCGGGCCGATCAGGCCGGAATCGTGAAAAAGATCCTCGTAGAAGATGAAGAACCGGTCATGAAGAATCAAGAACTCATAGAAATTGAAATCGGTTAAGAATCCATCCAGAAAAACTGCCAAAAAGGTAAATATGATGACTTTCAATAAGCTTTTAATTGCCAACCGCGGAGAAATCGCCGTCCGCATAATCCGTGCCTGCAGGGAGATGGGAATTAAAACGGTGGCTGTGTTCTCCGATGCGGATAAAGATGCGCTGCACGTCAAATACGCGGATGAAGCGGTCAACATTGGTCCGGCCCTGAGCAGAAAAAGTTATCTGAATATGGATAACATCATTCAAGCGGCAACCGAAACCCAAGCCGATGCCGTGCACCCCGGGTATGGCTTTTTGTCTGAAAACGCGGCCTTTGCCAAGGCCTGTGTCGACGCCAACCTGATATTTATCGGCCCTTCGGCTGAATGTATTGCCGCATCCGGCAATAAATCGGCTGCCCGCAAAACCTTAATGGCGCTGGGCATTTCAATTATACCCGGAAGTGATGACATTATTACCTCAGCGCAGGAGGCCTTTGAAGTTGCTGCGGATGTGGGCTATCCGGTTATCCTTAAGGCCTCAGGCGGTGGGGGTGGAAGGGGCATGCGCATCGTCTATGATAAAGATCAACTGGCAGATGCATTTGCGGTGGCCTCCGGAGAGGCCCGGGCGACCTGCGGCAATCCGGACCTCTATCTTGAAAAATACATCGAAAAACCCCGGCATATCGAAATCCAGATTATAGGGGATCATTTCGGCAACTACATTCACCTCGGGGAGAGAGAATGCAGTATCCAGATGAGATATCAGAAACTGATTGAAGAGTCGCCTTC
>JASFGM010000279.1:0-4968 GCA_050123755.1 Desulfobacterales bacterium | reverse complement strand
CATACTGAATTATAAAACAGGGAACGGCCATGAATTTATGCGTTTCCACTGAATAATAGAAAAGAAATGCAAATTTTCATAACGGCCTCATCCCGCCAAGCTCAATGCTTACGCCATTTATTTAATAAATGAAAGGTTCAATACGCTGACTTCATTAAGTTAGGCGCGGCTTAACAGTTCGTCACGTATTTTAACCATGGCAAGGGTATCCTGGCCGCAATAAGTCAGTAGATCTTCTCTGATGGTGGCTTTTTCTTTTTCATCCGTCCCAGGATCAATCATTCGCAGATAATCAAGAGATGCTTGCATACCGTCCTGGATGGAAAGTTTGTCGTAACTCATTTCAGGCACCAGGGCAGGGAGGACGTATTTGAGGGAAAAAGAACCATAAAATTTGGGGTGGTAGAAATTTTTTCTGATAATTGCATGCAAATCTTTGAAGCGGTAGATTACAGATTGGAGTTCGTCGGCATACTGCGGGAAGTGCTCGATAAGCGAATTCAGTACGCCTGTTTCATAACTGGTGTAAATCACCATGTTGCCTTTGGTTCCCGAAACTTCCAAAAGGGTCTGAGTAAAATCTTCTCTGGGATCTTTGTCTTCGTTGCACAGATATTCGCGATGGTCCAGTTGCCCGTCTTCGTATAGGATGTGATCCGACCACTGAAAGGGGATAGTCTGATAGGGCCGTGTGCCGGCATAGCGGGGGATTGCCGGGCCGATGGTTTCGAAATCGAGGAAGTGGATAGGGTATTCCATATCGTTTAATTCAGCCTTCAGGTTTTTGGAAATATATTCCTGCTGGTTACCCACAGATGTTCGAATCCGATCCTGGATTTTGCTCAAAGAAAAGGTTTCCGGGATATCCCCAATATCTTTAATGCCCATACCAGCCAGCTCATCGAGTTTGCTTTGCCCGATGGCGTTGATGTTATAAACCCAGAACTCGGGCATATCTTTTGTACAATGATCCCAGAACTCGCAGTCGTATGGTTTGTGGCAGTGCCTGGACGGTTGAATTTCAGGGGCATCTGAATTCTCAAGCATGGCTTTTAACTCAGCAAGATTTGATGGTATACTCGGCTGCATTGATTCGATTTCAATCGTGAGATCTTCAAACGCAAAAAAGGAATCTAAATCCAGATTTTGGCCGTCATAGACATACTGGTTGTTAATGTGCAGAATACCAGCACTGCTGATCTTCAACCCGCAGCCTTCAAGAACGTAATATTGAACGGCAACATCCGGATAATAAACATCTTTAACCGATGTCGAAGATTTGACTTCCACCAGGTTCCAGGAGCCGTCTTTAAGCCGTTCCAGAACATCTACACGAATGCGCACTCCATCATAGATAAAAGCAGCCTCGTAAATGGCCTTCACATCCGGGTCTTGCATGGCTTTAAGTGTGGATTCGACCGCTTGTTTGTGCTGATAGTAAGGCGCATCCATTAAAACGCCGGCTGGATAAAGCTGAGTAGCCAGCCCTCCCACCTCGTGACCGGCATCAAATATCGCTTGTTGGGCAGCGGATACCTCCGAAGCCAGATCCCGATCATAGCATTGATACCAGAGCCGTAAGGGGCATTGCAGCCCGGCAAGAAATCGTGATTTGGAAAGCACGGGAACGTTTTTCATACTTATATTTTTACCTTATTCACTTCTTATATGCAAATTATTCCATCGTGAATATTTAAGCGGTGACCCTTCCTTCAAAAATCCGGGTTTGTGGGTGGAATCTGTCTTGCAGCCGGCGAGAGCGTAATAATTTCATAGAATGTCCCTATTCCCCATAATTCCTCGTCCCCAAATTCCTTGGACCCGAGCACTTATTTCTAATTGTTTACATCCAAAAAGATCTAAAGTATAATAAATATTAGAAATTCAGCTATTTCCGTCAAATGGTACAAAAACTGGGAGCAGATCACCAGGGATGCGTCATGGACTTGAAACCCAAAACTGCACTTTCTGAGCAAACATCGAAAGTTTATTCAATACCTGGGCAATCAGAGAATGATACGAAAATAGCGAAGATAAGGGCCCAAAGATTGAAGGTTCCCTTTGTCGATCCGCTTCGGGCCGCCATCGAACCGTCTGCGCTTAGCCTGCTTGCACCGGAAATGGCTATACGGCGTCGAGCCTTGCCTATCCGCGTGGTTGACAATTTTTTGTTGGTAGCAATGTTGACACCGGAAGAGCCGGTCGCAATTAAAAGCCTGGAGTTGCTCACCGGGTTCAAGGTTCGCCCTGCAGTTGCCCCGAAAAATTCGCTCTTTATCGCACTGAAAAGGTATTATGGAAACAGATACGCTGGAGAGCGTGATGTCAAAAACCACCCGCCTAAAACAACCCAAGAGACGATCGCCAAGACCACCAAAGGGGACAGAAACGGGCCATGCACTATCTCTGTGATCTCAAACAAGGGAGGTGTCGGGAAAACCCATATTTCCATCAACATGGCCTATTGCCTGGCTAAAAAAGGCGCCAAGGTTCTGCTCATCGATGCTGATCTGGGCAATGCGGATGTCTCAAACAAGCTGGGAATTTTTCCAAAGTGCCACCTGATGGATTTCCTGGAAAATAAAAAAAAGTTGGATGAGCTTCTTTTCCGCACACAGTATGGCTTTGATCTTATCGCCAGTTCATATGGAGAATTTAAACTGGCGAACCTGTACTATGCCCAGAAGGTAAAATTTATCAACCATTTTCGAAAAATAAGTCAACGATACGAGTTCGCCATCTTCGACCTGGGAGCCGGCATATCCCGTATGGTGATGGATTTTGCCTTGGCCGCTGATCGCACGATTATTGTGACCACGCCCCAGGACTTCATCAGTGGCTATGCATGCACAAAAGCCGGATTTTCACGATTTAAAGAGATCGAAGAGAGACTGGAAGAAAAGCTCTCCAATTATAAACCTCAGTGGATCTTTTCGCCGATGCTGGTGATCAATCAGGTAAGTAATCTTCGCCAGGGATTCAAACTTTTTGACACCTTCACGAAAGCAGCTAATGAAAAGATCAATTCTCGTGAAGGCAAATTTCGTATCAAACCTGAATATCTGGGGGGCATCCACTATGAAAGAGTCGCACTGCGGGCGGCAGAGGCGAAAAAAAGGCCCCTGCTTCTCGCCGCTCCACGCGTAAAGGCCGCTCAGAGCATACAGCATATGTCCGCACGATTTTTTTACCCTGAGGCAACCTATGATCCAAAGGTCAAGTTTAAACAACCGCTAGCACGTTTTGCAGCCATTCTCTCCCAAAAAAATTAGGACTTGATGAATGGCCGGAAAGGAAGGACGAAGCATATGAAAAATACAGACAGGGATATTCAAATGCTGGGACCGCAGGTGGTCCTGGAAGGCAACCTTGTATTCGAAGGTACATTGTATATGAACGGCCATGTTAAAGGCGCTATTGAAAGCCGCAACGGTACGATCGTTATCGGCGAAGATGCAGTGATTCATGCCGACGTTTTTGTCCAAACCGCCACGATTAAAGGTGAAATAAAAGGAACGGTTCGCGCCACAGAGCGCATTGCACTTCACCCCCCGGCGCGCGTGTATGGCGACCTCAATGCGCCCGCCGTGCAGGTTGATCCAGGGGTCATTATTGAAGGTAAGTGCACGATAAAGCCCAAAGAAGATGCGGCTTCTCAAACAGACCAGATCCTGTCAACAAGCGCCGAAAAAACAGCAAAACCGATGAAATCCTCCCGGGAGCCACAGGTACCATTGGGCTCCGCCAAAAACTAACGAACTTGACCCCGGCGTTCAGGGGTGAACAAGTCAAATAGGGGTCGCGTCCCTGGATGTCCGCAAGCGTGAGCAGAAAATTAAACTCTTGCCGGCTACTGGGTCCCTATAAAGAAAGGGCGAAAGCGGCCCGGGTCCCAGGTCAGGGCCCGGTCGATCTCCCCTATAAGCCTGTTCTTGTCCTCGGGTAGGTTTCCGGACAGATTCAGGTAGTTGGTGTAGTGATCACTGGTTAAGCTGGTTTGACAATGAAGGTTTTCGAGCAATCGTCTGGTTTCTTTTAATACCATATAGGGTGAAAGGAGTTGAAACCGGCCTTTTTTAATTTCGTGCAATAAAAGCGTATTGATTTTGGGTACAAGCGTTCGCAGCCGCACAAAATCCGGTTCAATTTCATTGATCGCCTCGGCAGTTTTCAGCGCATGAATTTCCGATCTTTCCACGCCGCCCAGCCCAAGGATGACATATTCGCTGAGTTCCATACCCGCTTGTTTTACCATCTTACCTGCTTTTATCTGTTCTGAGGCGTTTGTTCCTTTCTTGACCCTTTTTAAAATGACATCATCACCGCTTTCAAGCCCCACATGAATCCGACTTAGGCCGGCCTCTGCGAGCTTAGCCAGATCGGCCGGTCCCTTTTTGGCAATGTACTGGGATGATCCATATACAGTGATCCTTTGAAGACCCCGAAATTTTAGCATACTGTAAGCGCATATCGCGGTGAGATCACGGGCCGGCATGGCAATTGAATTGCCGGCCGGGAAAAAGACAGATTTCACCTTTTCCCCATAGATATCACCGGCTTCATCGATGTCCTCGCAGATTTCTTTTACGGGTCTTATCCTGTATAACGGCCCCTTTTTATAGACCATACAGAAGGTACACCGGTTGTGTGGGCAACCCACCGTGGCCTGGATTAAAAGACTGTCTGCTTCACTTGGCGGCCGATATATGGGACCTTCATATCGCAAGAAATAATTTCCTTCTTCTTTTTTTGACGGCAACGGTTTTAAAGTATGCGGCTGCGCGATCTCTATCTTGAATTATAATTGATTATATCATAGGTTTTTATGATACTTAACCGATCTTGATGAGCACAATCCCTAAGGCAATGATGAAGCCGGCCAGGAAACGGAAAAGACCATAGGGTTCTTTGAGCACAAAGACACCCATAAGGACGGCAAAGAGGGTAGCGCTTTGCCGGACGCCGGCG
>JASFGM010000278.1:0-4973 GCA_050123755.1 Desulfobacterales bacterium | reverse complement strand
CAATATATCGATAGTAATGGAGGGCTGGATTCGTTCTTTTGTTACGAGTTACGGGTTACGAGTTGCGAGTTATGCACCGCAGCGTCTGGTTTGCAATATTTTAACCCGCAACCCGGAACGCGAAACGCTTCAATTTCAACGCTTCAATACTCCGATTTTAAACATATCACAGATAAAAGTATTTATTCAACTAACGGACCAGGCGTGAAAGGGCTTTGCCAAACGCAGGCTTTCATAAACGGCAATACCGGCAGCAGTGGAAAGATTTAATGATCGCATGTCTTTGGTGATGGGGATATGATAAGTAGCGTGCGGATACCGGCTGACAATGTCTTCGGGAAGCCCGAGGGTTTCGGAGCCGAAAATGAGAAATTGTCGCGCTGGTGACGGCATGGACCAAAAAGGCCGCGCTCCGGTTTTTGAAAAGATGGCCACCTCATCCTGCCCGGGTGCCAGTTTTGAGTGCAGGCTGTCAAAATCCTCCCAGACGCTGAGTTTCACTTTTTTCCAGTAGTCCAGACCCGCCCGCTTTACTTCCTTGCTGTCCAGGGAAAATCCCAGCGGCCGGATAAGATGCAGATAGGATCCGGTGGCCACACAGGTCCGTCCGATATTGCCGGTGTTCCAGTGGATCTCCGGCGAGACCAGAACCACGTGGCGCTCGAAGTTGCCTGTGCTGTCATTTGGTAAGTTTTGAGTCACTTTTGTGGTTCCAACTTTAGCTTCAATAGGTTTCAGGTGTCAGTGTTCAGGTGTCAGGAAAGACAAGATAGGGAGCTGCGTCTTCAAGCTCGTTTTGCTGACACCTGACACCCGACACCTGAAACCTGATTTATACCCGCTTCCCACACTGCGGGCAGTATTTGAAATCCTTATCCAGTGCTTTGCCACAATATCTGCACGTCCCGGCGTCTTTCGGTTGCTGCCGGGTGAAATCCGGTCCGGGTGCCTGTGCAGTCTGCTCGCAACGATCGCACGCCAAAAACGGCTCACCCTTTTTGACTCTGAGTATCGGAATGAAGAACAGGCTGAGGTAATGGTCCATGCGCTTGTAATACGCCTGATGCAACCCGCAAACCGGACATCTGCGGGGATTTTGATCTAAAACTTTTATTTTGGTTGAGACACCGGCGATGAAAATCATGGTTCAAAGGTTCAAAGGTTCAGGGTTCAAGGTTAAAGATTTTGTTAAATTGGTTTTATTTGTTTCATTGGTTGAATTGGTTGGCAAAAGCCGAACGAATTGAACGAATTGAACAAATTAAACCAATCAAACCAATTAAACAATTGGAACTTGGCCATCCATGATATTTGCCAATGCGATTGGCCGTTTAGAAACTTCTCGGCTTACAGATGACTTCCCGGATGCGCATATCAAAAAAATTATTCTGGTGCGCGGGTTTGAGCACCAGGGCGGCATCGGCACCGCGGCCGGATCCCCCGATGGAAATGATATCATTGCCGCTAAGGGTGCCGGCGTCTGCAGCCATCACCGCCACTTCTACCGCAACCTTGATGCCCTGACCAAAGAGCCTCAACGTGTCGGCCATAATTAATACCGGATACACGCCGGAATGTTTTTTGGCAATGGAGCGTTCAAGGCCCGAAAGCGCGTGGCTGGCGGCTACCACGGTTAACCCTTTGTTTTGCAAATCTTCTTTGACATCATTCGGCAATGCATTTTTAAAAGGTTCCTTAAACCCGCTATGGTAGGTGACCACCGTGATGCGGGGTCCGTCGAAAATTTCGATGGCCCTGTAGGCCGTAAAGCCGGTGGTTGATGCCACCACCACCTCGTTTATTCCCAGCGCATTCGCCCTTTGGCTCGCAAGCTCTAAGGTTGGGTCCGTGTTGTCTTTTCCGGGTTTGTCGAAATACATCGTCGCCTCCTCAATATTTCAAAAACTAGGTTTGATATTTATCCGTGATGCCAATCATCCTTTGGCGGGGGTTACGATAAAATGCGATGTGGAACTATTGGAAATTATCTAATACCTAAATTTTGCATGAAAATAGATGAGAATACTTATGTTATTTAATTGATGATGATCTTTTTCAATTCTCATCTATTTTCACCCGGAGGGCGAGCCGGAGGCTTCCATCTGCTGCGTTATTAAGGCCGAGGCATAGTTCACTAAAGCCTCAGCCTTAAGTGCCTTGCATATGGAAGTCTCCGAGTCGTGCAAAATTCAGGGAACACCTTTTAAAGGATGTGAATTTCACAAACTTTTCGGAAATGGTGACCGTAGATTGCAAATGTTATGGCCAACGGCAGCAATCCAGGGCGCTTGCGCAGGGTCCACAATAGCAGCTTCCAATACTGGAACCGCTCCTTGCCGAAAACCCCGAGGCGGATGCTGGATCGGAAAAAAGCCATAAAACGCTGGAAGTCCAGCTGAATATTTGTTTTCGGCGCTTTGTACTCTTTCAAAAATGTCCTCACGCGCTCATAATATATTTTAGGCGAATAAATGTGTCCCATTATGTTCTTATATCCGTCCGACAATGCTTTAAGATCCATTCGCGGAATAATATTCGTTGTACCGTCGGTATTGCATGTTGCCAAGCCCGCCAGGCGTCCCTCCTGTTTCAGGCGGTTATAAAGCCGTGTGCCGGGAGGGGCATTCAGTAATCCGACCATGGCTGTCACGATCCCGCTTTTCTGGATAAAGTCAATTTGCCGTTGGAAGATAGAGGGCGTATCACTATCGAAACCCACAATGAAGCCCCCCTGAACCTGGAGGCCGGTTCTTTGCATGCGTTTTACGTTTTCAACCAGATCACGGTTTTTGTTCTGCGCTTTATTGCATTCAGCCAGACCCGCTTCCGCCGGTGTCTCGATTCCGATAAAGACCGAATCAAATCCAGCCGCTACCATCATCTCCATTAAAGGTTCATTATCAGCCAGATTGACAGAAGCTTCGGTGTTGAAGCGGATTTGCTTTTTGTCTTTCTGCCATTCGATTATCGCCGGCAGGAGCTCGGCCGTAAGATACTTTTTATTTCCAATAAAGTTGTCATCTACGAAAAAAACCTGTCCACGCCAACCCAGGTTGTAAAGGCTATCCAGCTCGGCAATGATTTGGGCAGCGGTTTTAATTCGCACCCGGTGCCCAAGCAGCGCCGTTATATTACAGAAGTCGCAATTAAATGGACAGCCGCGCGAAAACTGGATACTCATTGCGGCGTAACGTTTAGAATCGATCAGCGCCCACATGGGTGAAGGCGTTTTGCCGAGGTCGGCAAATTCGGATGTCTTATAGACTCGGGCAGCATCTCCCCGCTTTAGATCCCGCAGAAAAGAAGGCAACGTCAGCTCGGCTTCATTCAACACAAAATGATCAACCGCCTCAAATTCCGCATGTTCGTCTGTAAAAAGCGGTCCGCCGGCAACTATTTTAAGGCCTGCTTTTTTACATCGTGTGATGATTTGGCGCGCCGATTCTCTTTGCACGGCCATAGCGCTGATAAACACGGTGTCTGCCCATTCCAGGTCTTTTTCGGTGAGCTTGGTTACATTAATGTCGATAAGGCGTTTAGGCCAATCGGGGGGCAGCATGGCTGCCACCGTCAGCAGGCCTAATGGGGGGAAGGCCGCTTTTTTGTGAATGAATTTGAGTGCGTGCTTAAAACTCCAGAAGGTGTCTGGAAATGGCGGGTATATGAGCAGTGTGTTCATAGGTCTGCTTTGGGAGTCTCGATTTACAGCAGCTTCAGAGGACTATGCTTCTTGAAGTGATGCTAATAGATCCAAATCGTCAAATAGGAGTTCTCGGGACAGCTTGCCGTCTTTACCATATAATTCAATTACGCAATCGGCAATAAGATTGGCATAGAAGCTGATGGGATACAAATTATCAGTCCGCAGTACGGATACCAAAAATTCTTTTCCCTGTGATATCGCCTTTTTGATGATATTGCCTTCATAGGTTTCCGTACACAGAAGGGTAAAATCGTCCTGGGCTAACGCACTAACTTCATACCTTTTGACGTTACCTGCAACCGCGGCATATTCTTCAATTGTTAATTCACTCGTGTTTTTATCGCGCGAAATAAAATATCTTTGTTTCATGATCCTCCCATGGGGGTAAAAAAGGGCAGAGTTCTCTTTGACGCTGCCTTTAACTGTCTTTGGTTAAAAGTAAGCCAGTGAAAAATTAGATTCGCTTGACCCTGACTGCCTGCTTTCCTCTCTGGGTCTCCTTTACTTCAAAAGAAACGCGATCATCTGATCGCAGTGTAAAAAATCCGTGGTCTTCAATTCCGGATCTGTGTACGAAGATATCGCCCTCCTCATCCGATTCGATAAAGCCATACCCCTTTTTTTCATTGTACCACTTAATGCGACCTTCAGCCATTGGTGAGATCCTCCTTATATTTATACGTTTGTACTTTTTCTTGGGAGATCACCCCGGAAGAAGGCCTAAAACAGCACGGATATATAAATGCGAAATCTGTTTATGTCCGGATTTAAATTAAATTCCCCAAAAGCGTACAAAAAATTACATTTTACATGCGAATTGAACTTAATTCTCTTATCATTTTTTAATTTTCTCCACAAGTCTTTTATTTTTCAATGCATTTAAAAGCCATCATGCGAAGAAAATTAAAATCGGATAAAAAAATTCATTGGCAGGTTTCATCATTTTCAGTATTCTTATGATAATATATTGATTTGGCCTTGGAAATGATTATATGATATTTTATTTCTCAGCTGAGTACTAAATCAGTTGTTTTAATTCATTCGTCGAAAGGATTTGAAATGGAGATTATTCAAAAAGAGGAGAACGGGATCGTATTTTTAGCCTTTAAAGGTCGCCTGGATGGAAAATCCGCGCTTGAAGCTGAGGACACCATTAACAGCATTTTTAAAGGCGAAAATAACCGACTCCTTTTCGATTTTGAATTTCTTGAATATCTCAGCAGTGCCGGCTTGCGGGTGGTATTGGGTGCCGCCAAAGAAATGAAGCGCA
>JASFGM010000277.1:0-4976 GCA_050123755.1 Desulfobacterales bacterium | reverse complement strand
TGAGGTTCTGGGCGCTTACGGGGGCGACAAGGCATTGCCGCCGTTGAAGAACCTGGGTTACTGATCGTAAATGTTTGAAACCGACCGTATCGTTTCGGAGGCGGAAACGCCTCCGAAACGACCGCCCTCAAATGGGCGTTTTCCCTTACAAGAGGTTAAAGATGGACAATCAGCCAGTCATGGCCACCCAGGGGGTCACGAAAAAATTCGGAGACTTTGTTGCGATTAATAACGTCGACTTTGAACTGGAAAATAAGGAGACGCTGGGTATCATCGGTCCCAACGGGGCCGGAAAAACAACCTTTATCAATCTCCTCAGCGGATTTTACCCTCCCGAAGAAGGCCGGGTTTTTTACCATGGGCAGGACATCACCGACCTTTCGCCGGCCAAAAGGGTTAAACTCGGCATCACCCGAACGTTTCAGCTGGTGCATGTCTTTGACAACTTAAGTGTCTACGAAAATCTGGGGCTTTCGGTTTATCGTAAAAACACAGACTCAGCGTTTACCTTCGGTATGTTTTCGAGCAACTTGCGACAGAAAGCAATCAAGCCTAAGGTTGACGAATCCCTTGAAATGCTTGAATTGGACCACCTGCGCGATGAGACCGTTGCGAGCCTGCCGCTGGGCAGTAAAAAAAGACTTGAAATTGCCATGGCCTTTGTTTCGGATCCTGAAATTATCATCTTTGATGAACCCTTTTCGGGTCTGGGCGACCAGGAAATTGATGAGGTGGTCGGCGTGTTGAAAAAACATACCCATGACAAGACCCTTCTGGTAATCGAACACAAGGTTTCCAAGCTCGAGGAGTTCGTGGATCGGCTCGCGGTGATGCATGAAGGCGAAATCATCGCCTGCGGAGAGGTCCAGGCCACGCTCAACGATCCGGAAGTTCGACAAAGTTACTGGAAGCTGGAAACCTAACCAAGGCAGGTTAATGATGATGAACGAAGCATTGCTAAGCGTTAAAGACCTCAATGTCTCCTACCAGACCTTGCATGTTCTTTTCGATATCTCCATTGAGATCAGGGAAGGCGAAGTGGTCGTTGTGGTTGGGCGCAACGGGGCGGGCAAAACCACCCTGTTTCGAACCGTGGCCGGCTTCCTGAACCAGACCTCAGGGGCGATCACTTTTAAAGGACAGGATATCGGCAATCTGCCCGCCTATGAGATTGCCGTTCGCGGGCTCAAATACATTCAACAGGATAAACACGTGTTTGCGGATCTGTCCGTAAGGGAAAACCTCGAGCTGGGCAGTTATGCCACGAAAGATTATGAGTGGGACCGCGTGCTGGCTCATTTTCCCAAGTTAAAAACCCTGATGGACCGCAAGGGCGGCAATCTCAGCGGTGGGGAACGTCAAATGCTTTTAATGGCCCAATCCCTTCTGGGTAAGCCGGATCTGGTATTGATGGATGAGCCCACCGAAGGGCTGGCACCGCATGTCATTGATGATTTGAAACAAGTTTTTAAAAAAATCAGTAAGGAAAGCACTCTGGTGATCATCGAACAAAATTTACCGCTGACCGCCGAGGTGGCTGATCGTGTCTATGCCATGAAAGAAGGCAAGCTGGTTGCCGAAATCACCGATAAAAAAGAAATTCAAGATCTTGAGTTTGAAAAATATCTATAGGCCTAAATGATTGATCGATCGTTAGCCTGACGCTTGGGGGGTAAGATGAGCCAACTTTCAAGATACATTCGGGGGCCGCTTATTCTGGTCGCACTTCTTGTCTTTGCCAGATACCTGTTTCCGAACAAAATGACGTTCTTCTGGGAAGTCAGCACTTTTGGCATTTATATTATCGCCAATGATATTCTTTACGGATATATGGGCATGGTCTCCTTCGGCCAGCCTTTTTATCTGGGTGTGGGGGCATACGCAGCGGCGCTGTATCTGGCGCATATCGGCCATAACATATTTATTGCCATCAGCCTGGCCATCCTGGCGGGTCTGGTGACCGGGTTGATCCTCGGTCCGGCATATATCAGGCTGCGGGGGGATTACTATGCGCTGATCAATGCGGCAACGTGTGCCATGGGGCTGTTCATGGTGGAAAAGGTCATGTATCCGATTACCAATGGTGATGACGGCCTCTGGTATCGTTCGAGTATGCATCAAACGCCCTTTTTGAATCTAAAGATGCCCGGTGATGTGTTTTGGTTTACCATGATCGTTCTGGGCCTGGTGATGATCTTTTATACCTGGCTGGACCGCTCTACCCTCGGCGCGGCGTTTAGAGGGATGAAGGCCAGTGAGAGCAAGATGAAATTTCTGGGTTACGATACCTTCAAATTAAGGTGGCTGGGCTATACCATGATGTGTGTTTTAGCCGCTTTGGCGGGCTCCCTGTATGCCATCAATTATGGATTCGTAAACCCCAGCATCTCCGAGCCCGCCCGGGCGGCCGAGGTGCTGGTGGCCACGTTGCTGGGCGGGCCCGGAAGCGTTTACGGTCCCTTTTTCGGGACCTTCGCGTTTATCGGGATCAAAGACCTGGTCAGTGCGATCATGACCCGCTGGGAGCTGGCGGTCGGCATTCTGACGATTTTGGTCTGCTTTTATTTTGAAGGCGGGGTTTGGGGGACCATTCAGACAATCGGTTCCAAAATCAAGGCCCGGGCAACCAACGCGGGCAAAGCCGTTTCGGGTGGAACTGCCGGATCTACCCAACGTTAAGATTTACCGTAAAAAAAGAGGAACCCACTATGTTTGATTTATACCTTTCCGCCGTCATTTTCGGACTGGGGATCAGCGGCATTTTGTTTCTGGTATCCATCGGCATATCCATTGGATTCGGCCTGATGCGCATCATCAATATGGAGCAGATGGTCTACTATACCTTTGGCGCCTATATGACCTATTTCCTGGTTGCGAACACGGACAGTTTTATGCTGGGACTCATCGCCGGGACCCTGGTGGCGGCCACGGCCGGGCTTCTGGTCGAGACGCAGCTGCTGCGCCGGGTATACGGCAGAGAGCTGATGTTTACCATGGTGGTCACCTTCAGTGTGTTTATGATCGGAATCGGACTGGTCCAGATTTTTTTCGGGCTGTCCAGCAAACCGGTCGGCATGCCCTTCCGGGTCCTGGTTCCGATTGGGGGCGCCCAGGTCCCGCTTTACCGCCTGATGGTATTTGTCATCGGTATGATGGTGTATGTATTAATCTGGGCCTTTCTCAATAAAACCATTATCGGCAAGGCCATCCGTGCCGGGATTGAAAATCCGGACCAGGTCCAGGGGCTGGGCATTAATATCCGCAAAATTTTCACCATCACTTTTGTGGTGGCCAGCGGTCTGGCCGGTTTTGGCGGCGCCCTCAATTCGCCCCTGGTGGGGGTTACCCCTTACATGGGTTTTGACATGCTGCTGTTTGCATTTATTACGGTCATATTGGGCGGCCTGGGCAGTATCAAGGGAACCCTGGTTTCGGCCTTAATTATGGGGCAGGTCATGTCGGTGGGCGGAACCATTTACGGCCCCCTGGCGTTTGTGGGGCCGTTTATGGTGATGTTTGTTGTCATATTGTTCCGGCCCACGGGTCTTTATGGTGTCAAAGGCCGCGCATTTGGATTTGAGGAATAATCTTAGGCTGTCTAATAGGCGCTTTCAAGAGAACGCAGACGACCGGATCTATTGACGGCTGTCTGCGTTATCTTTTAGAAGTGGTTTC
This sequence comes from Desulfobacterales bacterium, assembly GCA_050123755.1. Taxonomy (GTDB): domain Bacteria; phylum Desulfobacterota; class Desulfobacteria; order Desulfobacterales; family JAHEIW01; genus JAHEIW01. The sequence goes on along the minus strand of JASFGM010000277.1, from coordinate 1,301 downwards.
AAAACCCCATATGAGGCCCAATGGCTGCGTTGTCACGCAGAGCCTGATTCAGCAGCGATTTTATTGTATTAAGGTGCATCCTCCCGCACATTGAAATGCTCACAATAAATATGTGAGCTAAAGTTTAAAGTGATCTAAAGTGACTAAAGTTGCGGAATTCTGTCTATTTAATATAAAAGGTGGAGCGCAGCGACGCCTTAACTTTAGTCACTTTAGGCATTTTAGTTCACTTTAGGCACTTTTTGCCCTTGAACCTGATCTGAGGTTTTTAAACCACTTCTAGACATTTTCAGTTTACGAGCGATCGGGTTTATCTATAAAACTAAAAAGGAGTTAAGCAATGACAGCGCTCTTTAAAAAGCAATCGGAAGTCGAGTGGGAACCCCATTTTATGACCGACAACGGCAAGATCCGCTGGATTTACACCCGGGAAAAGGATGACTCAGCGATCACCGTGATGCAGGTGCGTTTGCACAAAGGCGTTACGCTGCCCGATCATGTGCATCCGGATCAACCGGATCTGATTTACGTGCTCGAGGGTAAAGCCACGATGTTTATAGACGGGGTCGGCGAGTTTCCGGCCGAGGCCGGAATGATCATTCAGGTGCCGCCCAACACCAAGCATGCGATCCGCAATATTGAAGAAGATATCCTGCTTTACAATGTTTTTGCGCCGGCGATTCCGTATAAAAAAGGTAAGGAGTAAAATTGTCCGCGGTTGGAGCTGCACCCCCTCCTCATATTGGGGATTATGATGTGATCGTCATCGGCGCCGGAATCATCGGCGCCATGATCGCCCGGCAGCTGTCAAAATTTCAGGGGCGTTTCGCAGTTCTGGAAAAAGCGGCTTTTCCCGGATTCGGGGTGTCCAAAGCGAGCCTGTCGCAAATCCACCTGCCGGATTTTTGCCCGCCGGGTTCACTGAAAGGCAGACTTTGCCGGAATGCGCCCGCCCGCTTCAAGAAATTGGCTGCTGAACTGGAAGTTCTGTATCGTGAAGTCGATGAACTCTGGCTAGCGTTGGAAACAGCCCAGATAGCCGATCTTGAAGCCGCCAAAGCACGCGCGCAATCACATGGCGCCACCGGTTTTGAAATCATCGGCCCGCAACGCATACGGGAGCTTGAACCCCATGTAACGCCCCTTGCGGTGGCCGGTCTTTACGCCAAAGGACTGGGGGTCATTTATACGCCGCAATGGAATTTTGCGCTGATCGAAAATGCCGTTCAAAACGGTGTGCAGCTGCATTTGCAAACAGAAGTTGTTGATATTGGTAAAACCAAAGACGGGACCTATGGCCT
>JASFGM010000276.1:0-4984 GCA_050123755.1 Desulfobacterales bacterium | reverse complement strand
CTTTTCCACTCTTTCATTCTTTCCATAGAAGACGCACGCAAAAAAAACTTGGCTTGTACAAAAAGACCCGATAAAGTATGCCCTCTAAGAAACAGAGTTACCCAACATGCAATATTGTCACAGAGGGGCGGGTACGATGAATTCTTTCAAGATAACCAACATTCGAGCGCGAGAAAAGGGCATTGATCTGTCTGAATAGCGGAACGTTTTTTTGACAACCACTATAAAATTGATGGTGATATTGGAGCAAAAGGAATCCAGATGACAACCACAGTGAAATCCAAGTCTGACCTCGACACACCTTGTCTGGTGCTGGATATGGATATTTTTGAGCGCAACCTTCAAAGGATGCAGGCCGCTGCCGATGGTGCCGGCAAGAATCTCCGGCCGCATGTCAAAACCCACAAGTGTTCATCCCTTGCCCGCAAGCAAATCGAAGCCGGAGCAATCGGTGTCTGTGTCGCCAAGTTCTCTGAAGCCGATGCATTAGTAAAAGCAGGCTTTGACAACATCCTTATCACCGGACCGGTGGTGACGCCCGGCAAGATAGAAAGGCTTATCGATCTTCTGGGATTGTCCCCCAACCTGATGGTCGTGGTGGATCACCCCCAAAACATTGAAATGCTCGATACGGCGCTGGGCACAAAAGGCCTGTCCATGGGCGTGCTTCTTGATGTGGATGTCGGTTTGCATCGGACCGGCGTAAGCCCGCCCGATGCACTGGCACTGGCAGACCAAATCGTTTCCCGTCCGCACTTGCATCTTAAGGGAATTCAGGCATACGCCGGTCATGTCCAGCACATTCGTTCCTATGACACGCGCAGGCAAACCTCGCACCAATGCCTGCAGGGCGCTGTCGGTGCTTTCCGCGAAATTCGCGCCGGCGTGCCAACCTGCACAATCTTTAGCGCTTCCGGCACGGGAACCTTCGACATTGATCTCGCTGTTGCCGAATTATCGGAGCTTCAGGTCGGTTCGTATGTGTGCATGGACACCGAGTACCTTAATATCGGATCGGCTGATGACGATACCCGGTTTACATCGTTCGCCCCGGCCCTGCGATTGCTCACAACGGTTATCAGTGCCAACCATAAAGGATTTGTTACTGTAGACGCAGGACTAAAGTCACTTTACAAAGATGGCGGCACGCCGGAGGTTATCGTTCCTGAAGATTCCGCATTGGAGTATAACTGGTTCGGCGATGAATACGGCCGGATCACCGGCATGGCCAATTCAGAGCTCCCCTCGCTTGGCAGCGTTCTGGAACTGGTGACTTCGCATTGCGACCCAACCATAAACCTGTTTGACAGTTTCTATCTTACAAGAGGCACCGAAGTGGTCGGCACCTGGCCAATAGATCTTCGAGGATGCTGTCAATGAACGTCTTGGCTCAAATCATTTGGAAACTTGGAAACTAGGGGACGTCCATGAAATTATGCCTTCCTCCATTCCAACAAAACCCGGAAGCTATCCTTGGGCTGAAGCAAATGGCCCGTCCCATATTTGGATCCTGGTTTTGATTATTTGAGAGAATATACGAATAAGAAAAGATGAATAATTAATAGTTAAGATGTGACCCCTACTTATTGCGGTATCGAGGTGTACGGCGATAATCTGTGGATAGTCGCCGTCCGGGTGCCTGTGTGATATTTCGAGAGTGTTTTGATTTTCACTAATTGACCGGCTTGAATCCGCTTCGCGCTGATCACCGCCCCCACCGCCTCCACTGCCCCCACCGCCACCGCATCCGGCAATGATCAGCAGCAACAGCATCATCGCCGCAACCAGGTCGATTCTTAATTTTTCAGTAGACATGATCATTCATCTCCTTTGCTGATTTTGGCGAAACAAATAAATCCGATAAATGATTTCCGGTTCAACTCGGAGGTCGAACACCTTAAACGAATATACGGTTGTAGAAAAAAACGTTTGAATACCGCAACGTTATTTTGACAACCACTATAAGTTAGCGGTCTAAAAATTTTTTTTTGAAAAACCGCCGGGACTTAGCCGGTGACATTATGGCGCACCAGATCTCAAAGCATCTGAATTTAAGTTATTTAAGCATCACTGATGCGTTCAAAAACTTTTTTAACGGCCGCAAAGTCCTGGTCGGCCAGACCCTGACCCATGCTCTGGCGGTAGAGCTGGAATACCGTGTGCCCGATGGGCGCCATGGCGCCGTTTTCATCGGCGGTTTGCAGTGCAAAACGGATATCTTTGGTCATGTGCTTCAGGGGAAACTGGGCTGAAAAGCTGTCATCGATCAGCATCGGTTTTTTAAATTCGAAAAGCGCACAGCCCATGGGCCCCGCCAGCATGGTCTCCAGCATGGTGGCGGTATCCAGGCCGCTTTTCTGGCCCAGGTTGACGGCCTCGCAAATGCCGGCGGCCATAATGCCCAGAAGCAGATTGACCGCCATTTTCATGCTCGCGCCCTGGCCGGCCGCGCCGCAATAGACCACTTTTTTACCCATGCACATAAACAGGGGCTCCAACTCGGTTACTTTGTCTTGGGGGCCACCGGCCAGAATGACCAGGGCACCTTCCTCGGCCGGTTTGCGGGAACCCGAAACCGGTGCATCAATGGCCACCGCAGATTTGGCGCTGAGTTTGTCGGCAAGCTGTCTGGCATACTGCGGTGAAACCGTACTCATATTCACCAGGGTCTGGCCCGCCTGCAGGCCGGCCATCAAGCCTTCGGGTCCTTCCAAAACCGCATCGATGGCTTCCGGGCCGGCCAGCATCAATATGATCACATCGGAAGCTTCAGCCACCGCTTTTGGTGTTGAAGCCACGGTTGCCCCGGCCTCGCCAAAGGGCGTTGCTTTTTCACTCGAGCGGTTGTAGACGGTTAATGCATGGCCGCCTTTGGCAATGTTTTGGGCCATGGGCTGACCCATAATCCCCAATCCGATAAATCCGACGTTTAAAGCCATTTTTCCTCCTCCTTAAAATTAATTTATTAGGTTTCAGGAATCAAAAGGTGTCAGGTGTCAGTGTTCAGGTGTCAGGAAGAGACAGAGGACAAAGTACAGAAAACAGATGACAGAGGACAAAGGGCAGACTGTTTCTGTTTTCTGTCATCTGACTTCTGTCATCTGTTATCTGACACCTGACACCCGACACCTGAAACCTTTTAGTTCTTGATGCCCGCCATTTCCTCCATCAGGGCCACCAGGCCGAAATAGTCCAGCTCGCCTTTTCCGGTGGCTTTCATGACTCCGTATAGTTGGCGGACCAGGGCCGTAAGGGGCATGGGCGTATCCGTCTTACGTCCGCTATCCAGTGCAAGATCAAAATCCTTGGCCATTTGCGCGGCGGTAAACATCGGGGCAAAGCCGCGCTCTTTGAGTAACTGCACCTTGAAACCAATCAAGGGCGAGGCGACCACGCTATTATTGATAATATCGATCATCTGATCCCATTCGATCCCGCCGCGTTTTCCGAAGACAAGGGCCTCGGCCGTCATGGCGGAAGTAATGCCCACCATCATGTTCACCAAAAGCTTCAGGTAACGGGCCTGATCCCCCGGGCCCGCATAAAACACTTTCTGACCGAGTTTTTCAAAAACATCCCGGCACTGATCAAATGCATCCCGGGGACCGGAAGCCAGAATGGTTAGGGCGGCCGTAACTGCCGATTCGGTACTGCCGGAAACCGGTGCACGCAGATATTGAATGCCTTTTTTCTCAGCGATTTTGCCGATGCGTGCAGAAATCGCCGGCGAAACCGTGCTCATGTCGATGTAAATGATCCCCTGTTTTGAACTTTGAAAAATCCCCAGTGTTCCGGTCGATACCTCTTTCAAGGCCGTGTCATCGGGGATCATGGAGATGATGATATCGGCCTGATCGGCGACTTCAAGCGGTGATTCTGCGGGGTTGGCGCCCTGATCAATCAGGGCTCCCATTGCCGCCGGGACGATGTCAAAAACCGTCAATTTATATCCGGCTTTGAGCAAATTGGTCGCCATGGGGGTTCCCATTTTTCCGACGCCGATCCATCCGAGATTTTGTTTTGTATTCATATACTTGTCCTTTTGTGATCAAATAAAGTCGTTGGGCGGCAGAGCCCCAGACGGGTTTGTCGAGAAACGAGGATAGAGAAACTCTCCGACGCCTCATTTATTTATTATGGTTTTATGTAAATCTATGGAAGTGATCTCGTTGTCAATATTCTTAGCATGCGCACAGCGATGGATTACTCGACAATTTCATAGCCGGCAGCGGCAAGGGAAGATGCGGCATAAACAAACAGAATTTCGCAGGCTTCATCAAAAGGATTGTACAACCAGTGGACGGCGCCTTTGGGCACCCATACCGTATCACCGGCGATGATTTCGATTTCTTCGGTTCCATCCCCGACGCCGCCGATGCCTTTACCGGATAGGATGTAAAAGACTTCTTCGGCATCAGGGTGGATGTGTTTTTTATGATACGATGTTTTGGGTTCAAAGCGGGCGTAGCCAAAGGTCAGATGTTCGGCGCCGCCCATCTGCGCATCCACAAGCACGCGGCGCAGCGCAAATTCCTTTTTGGATTTCATCAGATCTTTGATGGGTTCGACTCTGCCGTCTTCAAGCTTGAGGATGTGCTTCATTTTTTCACTCCCTTAGATGGGATTTTAAAACCACTTCTAGTGTTGTGTCCCATAAAAAGGTTACAAAAGGCATAATCAATAAGGTGTCAGGTTTCGGGTGTCAGGAATCTAAAGGTGTCAGTGTTCAGGTGTCAGGTGTCAGGGCAATGGAGACGCATCGAATTCTCCCCCGATCATCTGTTTGCTGACACCTGACACCTTTTTATGGGACACAACACTAGGCATTGGGGTGCACGATAACCTTTACGGCCCCTCCGATTCTTTCAACAAAGGTCTTAAAGGCTTCATCGATTTGATCCAGGGGAAACGTATGTGTGGCCAGCGGTTTTAGCGATATGCGCCCCTGGGAAAGCAACGACACCGCCCTTGAGCAATTGGCCCA
>JASFGM010000275.1:0-4994 GCA_050123755.1 Desulfobacterales bacterium | reverse complement strand
AACTGAACACACGAGCTCACACAACCTGCATCCTGTGCACTTCTGGTAATCTATATATAAAGCTTTAGCCATTTATTTCCTCCTATCTAATTGAGCGAAAAACGCTCAATTTGGCGTTAATTGTTAATTGTTATTTGTTATTAGAAAATGGATTTATTCCTTTAAACAAATAACCCATAACTAATAACGGATAACAATACTACAGCAAATGGGACGGTTCATTCTCCAGGCTGAGGCTTTTCAACGTCTCCGGTGTTGGAATACCGTCATTATCGAGACCTTTGTGCTCATATAATTCATCAACCATCTTTATAAATTTTTTCTTATCGATCTTTCTGCCGACCACATCTATAGCGCCTCTTCTGCAGGGCTCATCGAAATAGCGATGATTCAACATATCGCCTTTTTTAAGATCATTTCTGGTCAGCCCTTCCCTTAAGTTGAAGAGTCTCTCCATCATGTTAGCGCGTCGGGCCACTTCCCAGATCTCTTCCGGCGTCATTTCCAGACCGGTATTATAATAAAGCACTTTTGACCAATCCTCGAAATTAGGCAAGGTCGCTCCCAGGAAAGTCGTATGATATTTACAGATACCGAGGCAGTCGACTCCCATATAACAGTTCTCGTGCCAGAAGACCTGCCAGGGTTTGCCGACATAGGCCGTATGTTCAGAGCTTAACTTCCCGTCATAGGGGACCGGATTACCGTAAATCTTCTTTAAAACATCCTGCGGCAGATGGTATAGATCAATGGCCGGCCGGCTCCTCAAATGATCCGAACCTCTTGATGCCGTGGCGATATTGAGCGCCAGCCCGGGCGTCGCCCGCTCATCTGAATGCAAATTGCTCATTCCTTTGACCTGGATAAGATAATCAAATGATTTTTTGCCGATCTTTTCTGCGGCCGGGATACCGCCGTCTGCCAGTGCGTCTCCCAGCCAGCCTTTACGGTAACAGATGCGTTCGATCATTTCGATGACCGCCTCATCGTTTCCCCATCTCAGATCCAGCCCATCGGTCTGTTTGCTGGTGATAATCCCCAGTTCATAAAGCTCCATGGCCCAGGAAATCAGGCTGCCGGTTTCAAGATTATCCATACCGAACTGATCAACCAGATGATTACCGACCAGAACCGTCAGCGCTCTGGGGGTGTCGGTCTCCCCGCCAAATGCACCCTGCGAGGTGTATTCCGGTCCTTCATCATATTTCCCCGCATAGGGGCCTTCCGGGATTTTATACTGGGCCCGACAATGCACCTGACAGCCAAAGCAGCCCGTCATATGATGGGGCCCCATGGTCTCTTCGCAAATTTCATCGATGCGCTCCGGTTCAATATCATCCGCATATTCACACTGGTTATATTGAAAATTCCGGCAGCGGATACCTCCCCAGGAATTCGTGGCGCCCCAGATAAAAGGTGTCCCCAGGGCACCCTGGGTTTGATTGACTTTGGCGCTGACGATTTGATCAATGAACCGTTTATTGTATTCCAGGGCTTCAACCGGTCGGGCGATATCGATGTCCATGGTTCCGCGGGCTGCGACCGCTTTAAGATTCTTGGAACCCATAACGCATCCCATCCCGGTGCGACCGCCGGAATTTTTAATTCCCGTCATGACATTGGCAAACCTGACCAGGTTTTCACCGGCAGGTCCGCACACACAACTTTTTACTTCCTGATCTCCCAGATCTTCCCTGATGGCCCACTGTGCGTCGGGTACGGTTTTGCCCCAAATGTCCCCGGCATCTCGAATCTCGATTTCACCATTGTGGACAAAGATATAAACGGGATTTTTGGCCTTACCCTTGATGACAAGGTGATGGAAGCCAGCCCAGGCCAGCTCAGGTGAGAAAAACCCTCCCATATTCGCACTGCCGAGCAATCCGGTCAGGGGTGATTTTGCCATGACATGCGTCCTTGCCGTGGCCGAAGCACATGTGGCTGTCAGGATACCCCCGCTGATCATAAGGGTGTTATCAGGACCCAAGGGGTCACAACCCTTTTGGGTATGGTTATAAAGCAGGTATGCATCCAACCCCCGGCCGCCCAGAAACTTCTTTCTGACATCCAGTGGAATGGGTTTTGTCTGGATGTCACCAGTGGTGAGATCAATATATGCAATCTTTCTATTTAACGGCATATTACTTTACCCCCTTCTCTTTTAATTTTGCCTCTGCCAATTTTCGGTTTACATCCCAGACGGGTCCTCGAATACGAGGCAGGTTGGGATTAACCCAGTGGACCCGGTATTCCATTCCGCATATTGCGCATTTGGCCGTTTTTTTTCCTTTCTCGGGCTGAATTCTTTCCATACAGGTTGGATTGTGGCATCTAAACTTACCATAGGTTCTGGTCTTTCTGAGACTCTCGGCCGTTGATAGGCCTTCGTTTTCAGTTGCCATAATACTCTCCTTTTTTTACCGGAAACCAAATTAAGTTCATCATCGTGAACTATTTCGTTAATAAAAATTCATACCATAGTGATCATTTTTGTCAAGCAAAAATATTGTATTATGTTTTATCGTTAAATAGTTTTTCCCTATGAACGCTGATCATATTGGCCCAAAGGACGATGCATTGGGCGGCCTGGAAAAGTAAAATTGTTTAAAATTCGTTCATCATAATGAACTCTTGCGTCCAGCCGACCGCCTTTGAATATGACCGTCAAAAGTTTGTCAAAGACGATCTGTTTTGTGTTAATGCTGAACCGTTTTGAGTGTTTCATCAGATTTTTTCGGACGTCTATGCCATGGAGACATTTGATGCAGCCGTTCCCCCATTTTGGCCTTTCGGCAGTTCGGACAACATTTTATACAGTCACTGTCAAAGATCAAACTGATTTTCTCCATCTGGGATTCGGGTGCAAAATAAGCGCCGCATCGCTCACAGGCTTCCAGTTCGACAGACCGAATCTCGCGTTTGGAAAATACCTGTAAAAACCGTTTTGCATTAATTTCATGCCGCAATTCCGCGGCGCCTTCCGGACAAACGCTTACACATGACCCGCAGCATATACATTGAAAGTGAGCGTAGCTAAAAATCCGCAAATTTCCCTTGTCATTGGCCTCGAGCGTTTCTGTGGGACAATTCTGGACGCACGAAGCACAGCCCGTGCAGGTTTGAATATTTAGCCGGGATTGGTAAAAAAGGAAAAGGGCCATCAGTATCATCAACTCACCGCTGAGCATATGAATGATCACCATGTTGTCACCCAAAAAGGCGACGGATTGCAACGTACCATGGGTTAAAAAATATCCGCTTAAAAACGGTAAGGCTGCAATAATAATCAGTAGGATATCCAGGCTGGAAGCGCTCTGCCGTAAATCTTTTAAAATTAAACGCCTTACTAGAAAATATGCAGCCAGGGCTAAAAGAATCAGGGTCATCCAGTCGGCCCAAGCATCCGGTAAAGCCGCCCAGTCCCATTCAAATCTGGATTCAGTCCACAAAACGATATGCCCGCTTAACCAGATCGGAACAACAAAGAGACAACCATGGAATATATAGCGAAGTGTGGTATAGAAAGGTTTCTTCCGGGATGCCTTATGCAAAGGCAGGAAAAAACGGCCCAGCGTGCTTACGGTGTCAATCTGTCCTTTGACTTCGCTCCTGCTGTTGCTTGTTATTATTGCGCCTAAAAAGAATGAAAGCCTTATTAAAAGGCCTGCTAAAAATACAAGAGAGACAATCCACAATAAAGGGCCTTCCACAATTGAATAAAAATCCATTTCGCATTATCCCCCTTCTATTCGATGGGCATCCCTAGAAAGCGCATAATCAGCAGGACATTGAATGTTCATTACCATGAACTGCTTGGCGTGGGGAGCATACCATATTATCGGGTATTGTCAAGGGGCATGTTTTTCATTTCAATGCGCTGTTTTCTTGCTACCTGGCCTATCCGGGTATCATTTAAAATGTGGGTTGACAAACAAGGCCATCGGGTTATACCCTAGAAAAAAGTTTATTATGGCGAACAACTATGAAACGGTATGGCGCACCCTCAGTAAAGAAAGCTTTTGCGATCCTGAGTGCCATTTCTTCATCTAAAGAAGGCTTAGGGGTGAGTGAATTGGCAAGGGGCCTTAATATGGCCAAGAGCACGGTCCATGGGATGACCTCGGCCCTTGAAGAGGTGGGGGCCGTTATGAGAGACCCCCAGACGAAAAGATACAAACTGGGCTTTACGCTCTTAGAGATTGGTAGATCAGCTTATTCCCAGATCGATCTTGAAACTTCGGCAAGACCGATCATGGAAGACCTGATGGAAAAGACCCAAACATCGGTTTTTCTGGGTATCCTGAATTGGGACCAAGTAACCGTGTTGGATATCGTTGAATCAAGACAGGATCTCAAAATTACGGCCCCTGTCGGCACAACAATGCCCCTGTTTGCCGGGGCCGTAGGCAAGGTCTTTTTGGCATCCTTGGATGCGGAACAAGCTGCGAAGATCGTCAATTCAAAAGGCATGCCTCAGTTTACGAAAAATTCAATTGTAGATTCGGAGTTGTATAATCAGGAGTTAAAGCGGGTAAGGCAAAAGGGATACGCCGTTGATGATGAGGAATATATTTTGGGTGTTAGGGCGGTGGCGGCGCCGATAAAGGGTTTGGGGCAATTAAAGTCCGCCGTCTGGGTCGTGGGATTTAAGGCAAGTTTGGATGAAAAAAGGATGCAAACCCTTATCAAGGAGACCCAAAAAGCGGCGAAAGCCATCAGCCACCGGATTCAAGAACAGCTCCTCAACAAGCGCAAAGCATCATAACCGCTGGCGGCTGGCCCGTGAGCTAGGTCGATTTGTTAATTGGTCGAATGGTTAATTGGTTTATCTTGCGTTAATTCATCAAATAGTTCAATTGCAAAGACCAAGATTCAATCTTTCATATTTCAAATTAAAAAATCAAGTTTTCCTATCTATACGTTTACAGTATCTGTAATTTTTTAGGACGGAATATTTTGCAGATATGCTTAACAAATCCATAATAAATGGAAAT
>JASFGM010000274.1:0-5002 GCA_050123755.1 Desulfobacterales bacterium | reverse complement strand
CCGTAAAAGAGCTCCGTGGTACCCAACACGCAGTCGACAAAATGCTTCATCTCCGGCACATAGCCTAAATTGAGGAATTCATCCACCGCCGGTCGAGTCCATCCCAAGTTGTGATCTGTTTTTTCGATCGAATATGCAAGGCCCGGCCGGGAGTAACAATTAATGGGGGACCCGAAGGTTAGATCCACCTTGATCACGCCATCGGTCCCGTATATTTCAACCTTGTCATCCATACCCCCAACCGTGATGTAGTTGCCTTCGACAAAAGCGAATTCACCGTTTTTAAAGCGCATCATGCCCATGCCGAAATCTTCGCCGCCGTTGTCCTTGTGAACAAAATTTGCTGCGAGCCCGCCGGTCATTTTGCCGGAAACCTCAACGACCGGGTTATTGCCTTTGCCGAGCAAATAAAGCAGCCAGCCAATCGGATGAATTCCCAAATGCATAAAACTGCCGCCGCCGCACATCTCTTTATCTTTGGCATAGGGCGAATGCGTCCCGTTATGTACTTCCTTGGCTTTAATGAATAGAATCTTTCCGATAGCGCCCTCATTAATAATTTCCTCAGTTCGTCTGAGGGCCGGCGAAAAGCACCAATCTTCAGCGTACATCAATTTGACACCGTTTTTATTGCAGGCGGCCACCACCTCTTGGGCATCTTCGGCAGTGGTGGACAGCGGCTTCTCTACCACAACATGCTTGCCGGCGTCGGCAGCCGCAATCGCAACGTCGTGATGCAAAAAGTTGGGGACACACACGGAAATCAGATCAATATCGTCGCGTTTGAACATCTCATTGTAATCGTTGTAATACTCTGCAATGCGCCATTTATCGATCAACTCGCCGGCGTCCGCGATATCCGCCACTGCAACCACTTCTGCCTGTTCATTGCGTGAATAGGCGTCACAATGAATGTCGGCGGCAAATTTTGCACCGACGATGCCGATTCTGACTTTGTCCATAACAACTCTCCTCATTAAGGTCGAGCCCGTTGCCCGTTTGCCCGCTAAAAAAATGAAATCAGACATTTTTCCTTATTTGACGGGCTCAACAGGCCAACCTAAAAGATATTTACTTTTTTTTGATAGCTTCTAGCCTTGATAGCCAATTTCCCTGGAAATATCTGAAGCTGTTTTGACCACCTCATTCTTTAGCGTTTGCTGCATAACTTTTTTGGTAATTCGAACCGTGGGCCCGGATATGCTGATGGCAGCAATCACCTGTCCCTGCTGGTTAAAAATAGGTGCGCCCACACAACGGATTCCCTTTTCGTTTTCCTCATCATCAACGGCAAAGCCCTTCTGGCGGATAACTTTGAGGTGATGCTTTAGTTCACCCGAGTCGGTGATGGTGTTCGCGGTTCTTTTTTCCAATCTTTTCCTTTTTAACAGCCTATCCAGTTCCTGATCGGAAAGCTGCGCCAAAAATACTTTCCCCACCGAAGAACAATGCACGGGCATCCGCGATCCGACCCTGGAAACCATTTGCAGTCCACCCGGCTTTTCATCCGATTCAACTTTATCGACATACAGGGCTTCATTTTGATCCAAAACGACCAGATGGACAGTTTCTCTGGTTCTTTTACAAAGCCCGATCAGAAAAGGCCTGGCCTGGCCTCTGAGATCAAGTTGATCCAGGAGGCGATTTCCAAGCTCGACCAGTTTAAATCCTAATTGGTAATTTTTGTTTTCAGATACCTGACGCACGTAGCCGAAATACGCCAATGAGGAGAGAAGACGATGGGTGGTGCCTTTGGGCAAACCCACTTTGGCACTTAATTCTTTGAGGCTGATGCCTTGAGCACTTTGAGCCATAACATCAAAAATGGTTGACACTCTTTCAATGGTTTGGACTAAATTGCCCGGTTTCTGTTCAGGAAACAACATGGATCGACCTTTCAGGAAAAAACGTTTTTTATGTAAGCGGCTGCATCGGCGACATCACTTTCCAGGTCTTTGCGGCCTCAGCGTCAGGATTTTAAACCATAAACGCCGCTCCGAAAATTCCGCATTACGAAATACTATTTTATTATACGATATGCCAATAGTATTCACAAAAGACCTTGTCAAGCAATTTTTGATCGCGGGTTTAAGCAATCCGCGGGCCGTGATTTAGATATATTTTAGGCAATGAAATGCAAACACAAGAACATGAGGAATAGTGTTCGATAAATAGCATATAACCAATTAATACCAATAGAAATATGAGCATTTGTTACGGGTACATAGCCGCTGCCGGACTGTTGCAGATACATTAACGACACCTGGTCGCCGGGCGTGCCCGGCAGGCAACCCGTCTATTGCATGAGTCCGACTTCCTTGAGATATTTTATTGCGCCGGGGTGCAGCGGAGCGGAATGGCCTTTGAGCATGTCTTCCTTTGTCAGATCTCCAAGGGCTGGATGCTGTCTTTTAAATTCTGCAAAATTATCAAGTACCTCTTTGGTGATGGTGTAAACAACATGATCTGAAATATTGGACGAAGTGCACAGGGTAGCAATAACGCCGAATGTTTTCACGTCTACAGAATCTTGCGCACCCGGATAGAATTGTGCAACCGGAACCGTTGTTTTGGTGTAGTAGTCTTGATCAGCGACCAGTTGATCAATGCCGGGGCCGACAATCGGGATGAAACGGACCTTGCGCTCACCGGAAGTTGCATTTTGGAGGGTCTCGCTTGGATGCCCCACGGTGCAGAAAAACGCATCAATTCGTTTATCCTGAAGCAAGAGCGGGGCCTCTGAAGCTTTTGCTTTCTTCGCATCAATATCCTGCCGTGGCCTGAGTCCCGCGGCTTGCAGCGCATCGATGGCATTCTGGTACTGGCCGGAGCCGGGGTTACCTAAATTTACCCTTTTCCCTTTAAGGTCTGTAATGGCATTTATGTCGGCATCCACTGCGGCCACCAGGCACACCGATTCATGATGGATGCTGAATACGGCACGCAGCTCTCTCTGGGGACCTTTTTCCGCCCAATCGGTCAGTCCCTTGACGGCCTGATACTGTATGTCGGATTGTACCAAGCCGAATTCCAGGTAGCCGGCCATGATCGCATTGAGGTTAAACACCGATCCCCGGGTGGATTCAACTGTTGCCCGGATTTCCGATTGGTTGCGCTTCTTGTTGATCATCTTTGCAATTGTCAATCCGGTTGGAAAATAGACGCCGGTGAAATCGCCGGATCCAATGGTTACAAATACGGTTTCGGCATGAAGTGTGGCCGGAGCGGCATTGAACATTAATCCAGTGATAAAACAAACGATACCGGGAATAATCATCATTTTCTTCATTGGAGCCTCTTTTATGGCTTCAGTAGTTTTCCATCATCTTGCGAGTCAAATTTCTTTATACCGGAAATAAGTTTGTGCTTAACTATTAGTCTGATATTTGAAACGTCCGGGGATGTTCCCAGGCGAGGCTTTCGATCTGATTCATGGAAATCGGCCCTTTTTCGAGGATCAGCACTACACGAAATCCATCGCTAAAGTATGGATCACCGGTCAGGTTATGCCTCGGTCTGTAAGGCGTTGCCCGTCCCACCCCTTTCACAAATCCGACTTTGGCAAGCGTCTGAGCGAACAGCAAATCCTCGATGATAGCATGGCGCGCTTCGTCGATATCGGGATCAATTTTGTGGGTGACCGGCGGCCAGGTTTTTGTGGTAAAACGGACACCAATGTCGCGGCTGATCTGACCGACAAAAACCGGTTTGCCTTCAAACCGCATTGGGCTGTACCATAAGCGCAGGTGGTTTCTTTCGTGGATACTGTGACGCGGTTTCTGACGCGCCAAATCCTGATGGCGACCGTATAAGTACAATGAGCTTACGGGCGAATATCTATATCGCTTCCCAAAAAGAAAAGACTTTATTGTCTTCCATATGGCTGTCGAGTAAGTCTCTTCAGCCGGGAGCCATCCTCGGCGGGAGAAAGTGGCCGCCACATCAAAAAAATCCCCGATGATGACAAGGTTAACCGGATCTCCAAAATCCGTTTCCTCCTCATTCGTCGTGCAACATGGCATCTTCTCGAGAGCTGTTCTTAATTCAGCCTCATCTAATTCTATGATTTCTTCTTCTGAATAGAGACTGTCGAAATCCACCATTTGATAGTCGACCCTTATGCCGGGAATTTGAACGAAGAAGGTAAAAAATTTAATTTGTTTACTGGCAATCAGGTCGATCTGCACCACCTTTTCGCCTTCATCAAGATTCGTAAAAATAAAGCCTGAAACCGCCGTGTCGGGCAAAATAGGGTTTCTGAAATTCATCGATCTGAAATAGTTTTCCATTTCTTTTTGGTCTGATTGACTGAGGCCCCCATGGACGGCAAAGGACGTCTCGTTGGGCGAAAAATAATTCGGATCGGCAGCGGCAGAAATGAGATAATATGTTCGATCGCTGTGGTTTTCCACTTTCACCCAGATCGGTTGGATCTCTTTTAGGGCCAAATTTGCGCTAAACAGCGCCTTATTTTCTTCAGCGCTTGGAACGGCAACCGTTACGCGAACATCATCATCATGTTTTGATTGCGAGCGATCTCGGAATCTAATCTCGTTGATCGAAGTGGGCTTAAAAGATGTTGACGTTGCTGAAGTTGCACAACTGATGAAAATAGGCACAATCAGGAGGGTTAAACTTATCCATAAGGCATTTCTGGAACGAACGAATCGGCTATAGAGTATGTTTTGTGCTAATTGAATATGCTGCATTTTTTACGCTTCTCGCCTTTGTTGTTGTGTTCCGACATCCGGATGAGTAGATAATTCAAAATTAATTTCTATATTAATCAGAATAAATCATGCGTGCATGCACAAAAATAGATAAACAAATCTGCAATATTTTCCAACCTTTCAAATTATAGACTTCGTGATGGTGAAAGCTAGATGGACTTAAAATTTATTAGATGCGCTAATGCAATATCAAATTTTAATATTTTGTAAATCAGACGCACCGATTTCAAAACTTGGAGCCATATAATGGTTGCGGTCGGCTCGCCGGAGGG
>JASFGM010000273.1:0-5016 GCA_050123755.1 Desulfobacterales bacterium | reverse complement strand
AAACAAACCAATAAACGGAGCCGTATTTCCGGTGGTTGCCAAAAAGGGTACGTACTGGGTCATTCGCGTCATCTCGGTTGTAATCGCCCGGCGTAACGAGCGCTTGATGTTATCTGTCCCGGTAAACCTGGCATCCAGGGACATACTTTGGCTGGCGGCCGGTTTATTGACGACCGGACTCGCCGGTGCGCCAGATTGGCTCATCTTTTTTAGTTCCACATAGCCGATCCTGAAAATTCGGGCCTGCGGACTTGCATGCAGCTGCTTTGCTTTGGCAAACGCATTGGACAGATCCCGGCTTTTCCAGAAAAAATTGGTAAACTCGGCCGATTCTTTATACGCCCTTCTGATATAACGGTATTTAATGAGAATGATTGTCCACGACATTATTGAAAAAAACAGCAGCAGCAGCATGATAAACTTCACCATCGGGCCTGCATTACTGATCATATGGACGATATCAAGCTGAGCAATACCCATAAAAATCTCCCCATTTCAGAGTTTGGTTCAGGTCAACAAGAAAAAATATGTTAAACAGAAGCCAAATTGTTGCGGTAAAAATATATTGGAATGATGCCTTCCTGGCTAAATACTCTAAAGTATAATGAAAATAAATAGAGTGTCAACATGTTTGAACGTTACGTTCGGGCATAATTTTAGGGTTGCGTTTAATAAATTCCCTCAATATGGTGTTCGATGTCAAAAAACAAGGTTTCAGTGTTCAGGTGTCAGGTTTCATAGGTATTATTGGACGGCACCCGAGGACGAGGACGAATAAAATGAGGAGAAGAAAATATCGTCCTCGTACTCGCACTCGTCCTCGAAAACTGACTGAAACCTGAAACCTAATAATTAGAAGCATAAAATATGCGCTACTGCAATACTACAACGCTTTTTAAGGTGTGGCTATGAAAAAAATTGCCAATTTGCTCTTTGAAGCCAAAATGCTCAAAGAAATTCCCCGCTCGGGATTTCATTTTCTCGGTTCCGGCAAAGAATCCATCGCGGAACATACGTTCAGCACAACATTTATCGCCTACGTGATGTCCCAATTAGAACCCGATGTTGACGCCCTCAAATTGATCAGCATGTGCCTGGTGCATGATCTTCCCGAAACCAGAGTCGGCGATCTGAATACGGTGCATAAAACTTACGTCACGGCAAATGAGGTCAAAGCCGTCAAAGATATCACCGACAGCCTGCCCTTTGGGTCATCAATCGCCAACCTGATTGCTGAGTTCAATGAGGGCAACTCACCTGAAGCCAAATTGGCCTATGATGCCGACCAGCTTTCCCTCATTCTGGAATTAAAAACCTTATCGGATATCGGGTATGCCCCCCCTGACAAGTGGCTGCCGCCGGTACTAAAACGATTAAAAACAGAAACTGCGAAAAAAATTGCCCGCAGTATTATGCAAACCAATCGGGATGAATGGTGGCTTAACAATTATGTTGACACAGATTAAAGAAATTATTAGGAATACATTTTTTCATGGTTCAAAATTTGTGTGTAATCGTATACACTTATGTGCGTAAATGTATACATTGGAGGTCATAATGAGCTGGTTGATCCGCACCTTTGGCGCATCCATCGGTAAGAAACTGTTGATGGCGTTTACCGGCCTGGGCTTTTTCGGTTTTCTGTGTGCCCATCTTGCCGGCAACCTCATGCTTTATAAGGGTGGTACGGCATTCAATACATACGCTCAAAAGCTCCACTCGCTGGGTCCGATTTTGACGGTATTTGAATTCGGGCTGCTGGCTTTCGCGATTATTCACGTCACAACCGGCATCTTACTTTTTGTTCAGAATTTAAAAGCAAGATCTGTGCCTTATAAAATCGATAGGAGCGCCGGTGGTCGCACCTTGAGCTCGAGGTTGATGCCCTATACCGGGCTTATTCTACTGGCATTTGTTATTTTTCACCTGATCAACTTCAGTTTTGTGGACAAGACCCAACGCACGATTTTTGAGATTGTGTCTGCGGCCTTTGCCAGCCCGACCTATATGATCATTTATGTGTTTGTTATGATTATCCTGGCATTGCATATCCGGCATGGTTTCTGGAGTGCCTTTCAGACACTTGGCGCCAATCACCCCCGGTACATGCCGGTGATTATGGTGCTGAGTATTGTTTTCAGCCTGATACTCGGATTCGGCTTTGGCCTGCTGCCCATCTACATATGGGCTATTGGATAACGAATAACAAATAACTTCTTCCGTTGAAAGGGAAACACGATGCCGTTTGAAGCTAATATACCTGGAGGACCGCTGACCGATAAATGGGACCGGCACCGTTTTGAATTGAAGCTGGTCAACCCGGCCAACAAGCGAAAATTTGAAATCATTGTAGTCGGTACCGGTCTGGCGGGCGCCTCGGCTTCCGCCAGCCTGGCTGAACTGGGATATCGCGTCAAGACCTTCTGCATTCAGGATTCACCCCGGCGAGCGCATAGTATTGCTGCCCAGGGAGGGATCAACGCCGCCAAAAATTACACGAATGAGGGCGACAGCGTCTGGCGCCTCTTCTACGATACGGTTAAAGGGGGCGATTTTCGGGCGCGGGAAGCCAACGTTTATCGTCTGGCTCAGCTGAGCAACAACATCATCGATCACTGTGTCGCCCAGGGGATTCCGTTCGCCAGAGATTACGGCGGTTTGCTGGCCAACCGTTCTTTTGGAGGTGCTCAGGTTGCCAGAACGTTTTACGCCCGGGGACAGACCGGACAGCAGCTGCTGCTGGGAGCTTACAGCGCTTTGATGCGCCAGGTTGCCGCGGGCATGGTCACAATGTTTCCGCGGCGCGAGATCCTGGATATGGTAATCGTTAACGGGCAGGCCCGCGGCATTATTGTTCGCAATCTGATCACCGGTGAACTGGAAAGCCACGCCGCCGATGCGGTGGTGCTCTCCACCGGAGGTTACGGCAATATTTATTATCTTTCCACCAATGCTGAATCTTCCAATGTCGGTGCCATATTTCGCGCCTATAAAAAAGGGGCCATGTTCGCCAACCCCTGTTTTACCCAGATCCATCCAACCTGCATCCCGCATACCGGTGATTATCAATCCAAGCTGACCTTGATGAGTGAGAGCCTCAGAAACGATGGCCGTGTCTGGGTGCCGCACGATCCCGACGATACCAGAGAACCCCAGGACATTACCGAAGAAAATCGCGATTATTATCTGGAACAAAAATATCCCAGCTTCGGAAATCTCGTGCCGCGGGATGTGGCCTCGCGAGCGGCCAAGGCCCAGTGCGACGCCGGCAAGGGGGTCGGGTTGACGCGCTGTGCGGTGTATCTGGACTTTGCCGATGCCATCAAACGCGACGGCAGGGAAACCATTGCTAAAAAATACGGCAACCTCTTTGACATGTACGAACTCATCACCGATGATTCTCCCTATGAAAAACCGATGATGATTTATCCCGCATCCCATTACACCATGGGGGGCTTGTGGGTGGACTACAACCTGATGAGCACGATTCCGGGACTATTTGTCCTGGGAGAAGCCAATTTTTCCGACCACGGCGCCAATCGCTTGGGAGCCAGCGCCCTGATGCAGGGATTGGCCGACGGCTATTTTATCATTCCTTACACGATTGGCGGATATTTTGCCGGAACAGAACTATCACCGGTCAGTGAAGACCAGGCCGCGTTTAAAGAGGTCACCCAATCGGCAGTTGAAAGCATCGCTAAACTAATGTCCATTAAAGGCAAGCGCACCGTCGACAACTTCGCCCGGGAGCTGGGGCAAATCATGTGGAATTATTGTGGCATGTCACGCAATGACGAAGGTTTGAAAAATGCCTTGAAACAGGTTAAGGATCTGCGCGCCGAGTTTTGGGAAAATGTGTTGGTACCTGGAACGGATAGGGATTATAACAAAAGTCTGGAAAAGGCCGGTCGTCTGGCGGACAGCCTTGAATTTGCCGAATTGATGATTCATGATGCGCTCGATCGCACCGAGTCGTGCGGGGGCCATTTCCGGGAAGAATCTCAAACCGAGGAGGGCGAAGCCATGCGCGATGATGAAGGCTTTTCACATGTTTCGATCTGGGAATACGATGGTTACGACACGATGCCGAAATTTCACAAAGAACCATTGGTCTTTGAAAATGTAAAGTTGTCCCAAAGGAGTTACAAGTGAAAAAGCTACCGGAAACAATTAACATAACCCTGAAAGTCTGGCGCCAGCAAGGATCTGAAGACAGAGGTCATTTCGAAACCATTGGCGCTCAAAACATGTCGGTTCATATGTCCTTTATCGAAATGCTGGATACGGTCAACGAGCAGCTGACCCTGGAAGGCAAAGACCCGATTGCATTTGACAATGATTGCCGCGAGGGAATCTGCGGCACATGCGGTGCTGTGGTCGACGGCCGGGCCCACGGCCCGCAAAAGGCGACCACGCTTTGCCAGCTTCACATGCGAAAATTTTCAGACGGTGACACGATCGTGGTGGAGCCTTTCCGCGCCCGGGCTTTTAAGGTAATCAAGGATCTGGTGGTGGACCGCAGCCGGTTTGATGAAATCATTCAGGCCGGCGGATATATATCCGTCAATACCGGAGGCGCGCCGGATGGTAATGCAATTCCAATACCCCAGCAAGTTGCTGAAAAAGCAATGGATGCAGCCGCCTGTATCGGATGCGGTGCCTGTGTGGCCGCCTGTCCCAGCGCCTCTGCCATGCTTTTTGTCAGCGGCAAAATTTCGCAACTGGCCCTGCTGCCCCAGGGCAAACCCGAAGCGGCCAGGCGCGCCCTAAATATGGTAAAAACGATGGATGCCTGCGGTTTCGGGAACTGTTCCAACCACCGCGAATGTGAAAACGCATGTCCCAAAGAGCTGTCCATCATCAATATCGCCCGGCTGAACCGCCAATTCTTTAAAGCCAGTTTTTTTTCGGATGAAGCCTAACCCGATCGAGGCGCATCCAAAAATATTAATTTATCACGAAAGCATGAAAACACGAAAATAGAGAAAAATACACTTTCGTGCTTTTTTTATTTCG
>JASFGM010000272.1:0-5022 GCA_050123755.1 Desulfobacterales bacterium | reverse complement strand
GCACCATCGAAGTGCATGTGTGTATGACCGGCTGCCGGGCATACGGTGCCGCCGGAGTGCTGGAATCTTTAAACGACGAAGTCAAGCGCCAGAAGCTCTCGAACCAGGTGGAAATTCGTGCCACCGGATGTCACGGTTTTTGCGCCAAGGCGCCGGTGATTGCCATTGAGCCCATGGGGGTTCAATACCAGGAAGTCGAACCGGATGATGCGGCCGAGATCGTCGCTCAGACCTTGAAACGCAGCCAGCTCATCGACCGCCTGGCCTATCGCCAACCCAAAACCTTGCAGCCGATATTTTACCGCAACCAGATTCCTTTTTATGCCAAACAGGAGCGCCGGGTACTGGCCAACTGCGGCCGGATCGACCCCACCAACATCGAACATTACATTGCCGCCGGCGGCTATCAGGCGCTGGTCAAGGCATTGTCGAAGCTGTCGCCCGAGCAGGTGATCGAGGAGGTTCAGACCGCCAAACTCAGAGGCCGCGGCGGCGCCGGATTTCCCACCGGCCTCAAATGGAAATTCGCCCGCCAGGCCGACGGGCGGCCCAAGTATACCGTCTGCAACGCGGACGAAGGCGACCCCGGTGCATTTATGGATCGCGCCATTCTGGAAGGCGACCCCCATGCCGTGGTGGAGGGGATGCTGCTCGGCGCCTATGCCATGGGCAGCGAGTACGGTTTCATCTATGTCCGCGAAGAGTATCCGATTGCGATCGAGCATTTAACCCTTGCTATCGAGCAGGCCAATGAGCTGGGACTGCTGGGCGAAAACATTCTGGGCACCGGATTTAACTTCGATCTCTCGCTGCGACTGGGCGCCGGCGCGTTTGTGTGCGGTGAAGAAACCGCCCTGATGGCCTCCATCGAGGGCAAGCGCGGCATGCCCCGGGCCCGGCCGCCCTTTCCGGCGCAGGCCGGCATCGACGCCAAACCCACCAACATCAATAACGTGGAAACCTGGGCCAATGTCCCCCTGATCATCAAAAACGGAGCGGGCTGGTACGGTGAAGTCGGTACCGAAGACAGCAAGGGCACCAAAATCTTTTCCCTGGCCGGCAAGGTCAACAACACCGGTCTGGTGGAAGTGCCCATTGGATCCACTGTTAAGGACGTCATCTATGATATCGGCGGCGGTATACCCAAGGGCCGCGCGTTTAAAGCGGTCCAGATGGGCGGGCCCGCCGGCGGCTGTGTGCCCCCCCAGTTTTTGAATCTGTCCATTGATTACGACACGGTCCAGCGCATCGGGGCCATCATGGGATCGGGCGGCATGGTGGTCATGGATGAAAACAACTGCATGGTTGAAATCGCGCGATTCTTTTTGAGTTTTACCCAGTCGGAATCTTGCGGCAAATGCGCACCCTGTCGTCTGGGCACCACCCAGCTGCTGGAAATCCTGACGCGCATCACCCGCGGCGAAGGCCGCATGGAGGACATTGACACCATCCGCGAGCTGGGGGAGACTTTGAATGAGGCATCCCTGTGCGGCCTGGGCCAGGCCTGCTCCAAACCGGCCCTTTCTACCCTGAAATACTTCCTCAATGAATATGAAGACCACATCAAGGAGCATCGCTGCGCCGGGGCGGTGTGCGATTCGATGGTCATCTCCGCCTGTCAGCATGCCTGTCCGGCCGGCATTGATGTGCCCAACTATGTGGCCGCCATCGCCGAGGGGGATTACGCCAAGTCCGTTGAAATCATCCGGGAGCGCAATCCGTTTCCGGCGGTCTGCGGGCGTATCTGTATCCACCCCTGCGAATACAAATGCCGGCGGGGTGAGCTCGACCAGCCGGTTGCCATTCGGGCTCTCAAACGCGTCGCTGCGGACTGGTATTTTGAAAATATCGGGCCGCAAAGAGAGCCGTTTGCGGTAACCCGTCCTCAAAAAGTTGCCGTGGTCGGCGCCGGCCCGGCCGGCTTGACCTGCGCCTATTTTCTGGCCAAAATGGGTTATCAGACCACGGTTTTCGAAGCCCAGCCCGTGGCGGGCGGCATGCTCGGCATTGCGGTACCTGAGTTCAGACTGCCGCGTGAGGTCATCGAAGAGGAGATCGAGTATATTCAAAACTGCGGGGTTGAAATCCGCTACAATTCACCGATTGACGCCAAACACACCTTTAACGACCTGCTCAATGAGGGCTACAGTGCCGTCTTTATTGCCGCCGGAGCTCAGGCCAGCAAACGAATCGGCATTCCCGGCGAAGAGGAGAGCCTCGCAGGTCTTTACTACGGCCTTGATTTTTTAACCCAGGTCCGCACGGGCAAAAAGGTGCCCCTGAGCGGCAAAACGGTGATTATCGGCGGCGGCAATGTGGCTGTGGACACTGCCCGCACGGCTTTAAGAGCCGGTGCGCAGGAAGCGCAAATATTCTGTCTGGAGCCCCGTGACGAGATGCCGGCCTGGGAAAAAGACGTGGAAGAGGCCATCGATGAGGGCATCGTCATCAATCCCGACCTGTCACCAAATAAAATCACCCATGAAAAGGGGCACGTGACCGGAATTGAATTCACACGCTGCATCAGTGTATTTGATGATGAAGGCAGCTTCAATCCAACCTGTGATCTCGACGACACAAGCTTCGTGGATGCCGACAATGTGATTATCTCCATCGGCCAGGCCGCCGACATGTCTTTTTTGGACGCCGACAGCCAGCTGGAGCGCGAACTCTGGGGCACGCTGGTGGTGGACACCAACACGCTGGCAACCAATGTGCCGGGCGTTTTTGCCGGCGGGGACTTTACCACCGGCCCGACCTTTGTCATCCGCGCCATTGCATCCGGCAGACGCGCCGCCATCGCCATCGACAAATATTTAGGCGGTGATAAGGGTCGCGTGTATATTCCGGATGAAAAGTCTGCCAGGCATACAGCGACGAAGCTGGCGCTTGAAGAAGAAAGCACGGAAGACAAACCCCGGATCGACGTCGAGTTCGAAGATGCCAAAGAACGAATTAAGGATTTTCGCGAAGTCGAAAAAGGACTTAACGAAGAGGAGGCTTACCGCGAAGCCATCCGCTGCCTCCGATGCGATCTTGAAAAAGAGGAGAATGGGATATGATTCGATCCATAACGCAAAAAAAACCGCAAGAAGAAATTGAGCGCCTTCTGGAAGGACTCAACCGGATTTTCATCATTGGATGCGGGACTTGTGTGACCCTCACACGCACCGGCGGTGATCCTGAAGTACGAGCAATGAAACAAGCGTTGTCCTCAAAAGGTAAAATGATCACCGGGCAAACGGTGGTCCCGGTGGCCTGTGACAATTTAACCCGCGAATTTCTGAGCGAGTTCGGCGAACAGATCAACCAGGCTGATGCCCTGCTGATTATGACCTGTGCTTTTGGTGTTCAAACCATCGCCCGACAGTTAAAAAAGATGGTGGTCCCGGCCCTGGATACCCTGTTTGTCGGCAAGGAAACGGCCGTGGGCTTATTTGATGAGATCTGCAGCCAGTGCGGCACCTGCATCATTGGGGAGACCGGCGGCATCTGCCCGGTGACCAACTGTCACAAAGGCCTGGTCAACGGCCCCTGCGGCGGGACCAACCACGGCAAATGCGAAATTGACGTGGCCAAAGACTGCGTCTGGACATTGATTTATAACCGCCTCCAGGAACTGGGGCGACTGGATTCCATGCGAATATATCAAAAACCCCGCAATCATCAGGGAGAGCCCAAGCCGGGTAAATTCAAGCTTCCTGAAGCTTGAATTTAGTAATTGGTTATGGGGTATGCGTTAATTCGCAAAAAAAGAAAAATAAAAAAATTTCCGTGGTTTATTGATGGACCTAAAATAGAAGGGAAGTTTTACGATGGCAACGAAATTCAAACAGGCTCTTGAATCCGGTAAATTTGTGGTCACCAGTGAGGTCGCACCCCCCAAAGGGACGAACCTTAAAAAATTTGAACACCACATCGCGCTTTTAAAAGATAAGGTCGACGCCATGAATGTGACCGACCATCAGAGTTCGGTGATGCGCTACCCTTCTCTGGGAGGCTGTCTTAAAGTCAAAGAATCCGGTGGTGAAGTGATCTTACAGATGACCTGTCGGGACCGCAACCGTCTGGCGCTGCAGGCCGATCTTCTGTTTGCGTCGTCTGTGGGAATTCAAAACCTTTTGTGTTTAACCGGTGACTCGATTATCCTGGGCGATCACAAAGATGCCAAAAGTGTTTTCGACCTGGATTCCAGCCAGCTCCTGGAAACTGTCCGAATTTTAGAAAAAGGCAAAGATCTTGGCGGCAACGAACTGGACGGTGCGGTTTCATTCTGTGCCGGCGCTATCGTCACGCCCGAGGCGGACCCGCTTGAGCCGCAATTGATCAAATTTGAAAAAAAGATCGAGGCCGGCGCTGAGTTTATTCAGACCCAGGCAGTTTATGACCTGGATCGGTTTAAAGAATTCATGGACTACGCCCGACAGTTTAAGGTAAAAATTCTGGCCGGTATCATTCTGTTAACATCTGCTCCCATGGCCCGTTTCATGAATAAAAATATCGCCGGGGTTTTTGTCCCTCAGGATTTAATCGATGAAATGGCATCAGCACCCAAAGGCCAGGCAATAACCAAAGGCATCGAAATCGCCGGTCGCATGATCAAACGCATCCATGAAGAGCAGATCTGTGACGGTGTGCATATCATGGCCATCGGCAAGGAGGAACTGGTGCCGGATATAATGGCAGCCGCAGGAATAATTTAGGTCAATTAACCGAATTTCTATAGCGCAGCTATGATATGAAATTTTTTGGTCTTGTTATCTTTTTTAGGAAACAAATCCCGAGTCCCCGATTTTAGACTAAATCAGTAACCCCCTTTACACTCCAACCTCTTTTTTGGTATTAAATACCACAAAGCAAACTTGAACCCATCTAAAAATTTCTTTTCTAAGACGTTTATATGAAACAAATATTGAGTATCAGAAAATCGGTTGTCATGGGCCTGCTGATGGTCCTGCTGATAATGCCGGGTTTGCCCGACCACCTGTTCGCTCAAAAGGCTCAATCATCCACTTCTCTAAA
>JASFGM010000271.1:0-5026 GCA_050123755.1 Desulfobacterales bacterium | reverse complement strand
TTCGTTAAATTCTAATTTAATAAAATAAAATCAATTATTTTTCAAACGGCGATCCAGAAAAGATTTTATGGCCTGCGCATACCCCGAAGTCTGACTGGAATCACTGTGGCCGACCCCCTCCCCCACATAAAGCTCGGCCTGTCCGGGCGCAAAGCTGTCCTTCAATTTCAAGGCAAATGCCAGCGGAAATCGTTTGTCTTTTTCCCCGTGAACGAGCATCACCGGCATTTTGATTTCAGGAGCCAGCCGTGCTGGACTGACCGAATCCAGCTTGTTGCCGTAAAACAGATTCATCCAAAAAAGAATCATAGGGCCAAAACAAATACCAAAAAAAGAATTAACCCAGCGGTACAGACTCAACAGGGCCTCTTTGGTGTAGGCATAACTTGCCTCTAAAAAAAGAATCCGAATCCTGTTGGAATTACGGCTGGCGGCGATGATGGCCCCGGCTGATCCGGCCGAATGTCCATACAAAATGACGGGCTGATCCAACCAGCTCAAAACCGCCTCAATATCTTCCGCAAATTTAACCGCATTCATGAACCTTCGCCGGCTGGAGCCCCCATGATCTCTGGCGCTGTGAATAACCGCGGTAAATCCCCAACGCGCAAAAATTCGAGCCCGGGACACCATGCGATCCCGATTGCGTCCCCATCCGTGTGCAAAGACAATCAGACCTCTGGACGCGCCCTGCGGCTCAATACGCCAGACCTCTAAAAGACCGCCATCAACGGCCGGAATTTTTGTATCGATTACACGCCCCCAATCCGGAGGGTCGCTGACCGGGTTGCGCGGCAACTGTTGAACAAAGTATGTGCAAATAAGGGTAATTAACAAGTACAGGCCGATGAGGCCCCCAAGCAAATAAAGAATCGTTTGCAAACTCAAACTCCATCTTAGGTTCGGAATTTATCTAATTTATGGTGTCAGGTGTCAGGAAGATTGCGGGTACGGGAGACAAAGGCCAACATGTTTTCTGCATTCTGGCAATAAACACCTGCCTGCGCGATCACAGCTGCTATAGCCGGAAAAGACCTGACACCTGACACTCGAAACCCGATACCTAAAATAATTGGTGCTTTTGATCTGAAAAAACAGATTGATAAAAACAATCCGCGTCTTGTAAAAAACTTCCGGGATACGAAACTAAAAACTCGGCGGATCGAGGCCCAGCAGCTCGCGGCGCAGCACCTCCAAAGCCGCCACCGCAAACACCTGTTTATTCAGCATCCGGTCGCCGAACCAGAAATGAAAACGATAGCCGGCACAATCATGCGGGCTCGCCAACCCAATGCAAACCGTGCCGACCGGTTTGTCTTCGGTTCCCCCGGTGGGTCCGGCAATACCGCTGGTGGCCAGACCATACGTGGCACCGGATATACGCTGGACTCCCAATGCCATTTCTTGGGCGGTTTTTTCATGCACGGCACCGTGAGTTTGAATCGTTTCTGCGGACACCTTCAGGATATCGATCTTGGCCTGATTTGAATACGTAATACCGCAAAAGACAAAATATTCCGAACTGCCGGATATATTGGTCAACATATGAGAAATCAGGCCTCCGGTGCAGCTTTCAGCCACCGCCACAGTGGCATGCTTTGACCTCAGGAGCTGCCCGGTGGTTTTCTCCATGGAATCGCCCTGCAGAGAAAACACTTTGTTACCCATCTTTTCAATAACCCATCGAGCGGCCGATTCTAAATTGGCATTCAATTGCTGTTCATGGGATCCATTGGCGTAGAGCTTCACCTGGATTTCGGGAAATTTTACCCGCAGGCCCAAACATATCTCCGGAAAAGTGTTCTCAAGATCGGCAAGGCGTTCAAAGGTTTTGGACTCGGTTAGCCCGAAGGTCGATAGCGTTTTTACCCGGAAGAAATTCCGTTTCGCTCCCAGAATTTGGCCTAATTGGGGCAGGACTGTATCTGATAACATCCGCCGCATCTCACCCGGTACGCCCGGCAGGAAGAAAAACAGACATTTGCCGATTTCTAGACGAAAGCCGGGGGCGGTACCGATCGGATTTGCAATACATTGCGCTCCTTGCGGCTGCATGGCCTGTTTTCGACTGGCAGGATTGATAACCCGCTTGCGCGCTTTAAAATAATTTTCAAGCGACTGCCGCGCAGACGGGTTCAGAACGAGCGAAACCCCGGCTGCCTCGGCAGCTGCCTGGGCTGTGAGATCATCTGATGTCGGGCCCAACCCGCCGGTTACCACCGCGATATCGGCCCGGTTACCAATCTCTTTAAAGGTTGAAATTAGAAGACCGAGATCATCGCCCACACACGTATGCCGAGCCACGACAGCTCCGACTTCTCCCAGCTTCTCAGCGATGTAAGCTGAATTGCTGTCAATCAGAGCCCCCGAGCGGATCTCTTCGCCCGTTGCCATAATCTCAGCGATCATTGAATTCAAACTCCTCAAATCTAAATAGTCTTAGCTACCCTGCTCCGGCGGCGCCAAGACGAATGCAGAGGCCGGTAGTTCAACATTTACCCAATACCGATTGATATCCAGCAGGAAATCCGCGCCTTCACCTGTTGAGAGTTTTAAGCGAAACGGTACCTGATATCCGCTTACAGAGCGCAGGTTTTCAATTTCGGCACGATATTGCAATGCACCGGAACGATTAAATATTTCAATTTGACGAACTTGAGATCCGCTTTCGTCAAAATAAATTTTTTCCTGAATGCCCCGCCATTTTGCTTTTAAAACTAAAGCAAATCCGTTGCCGGACTCGTCTTCGATCACATCGATCGCATCGAATTTGCGCAGCGGAATTCCACCGGCTAAAAGCATCACGATATCGCTGGATGTAATCGGAATCGAAATAATGTTTTTCAGGCTGGGATCACTTGCGGCGATTTTTTTAAAAACCGTATCATCGCCACGGGTTTCCAGATAGTAAAGCCATTTGCCGTCGGTGGCCAGCTTTATTGCCGGATATCCGGAAATCAGAACGGCAATGCTCAGTTTTACGGGCTTTTCCCCGATCCAGGCCACGCGCTGATCGACTTGAATGATGCCATTTTGCCATACTTTGATCTTGCCGATACCTTTGAAGTTTTTCAGCGTATCATTTTTTGATTGAATGGCGGAAAGCAGGTTACGGACTTCGGGCGCTTTTTCGGCAGGGATGATCTCCAATTCCTTGGAAGGTTTAAAAAGAGCGCAGCTTGAAAACAAAAAGGCGGCAGTCAGCACAATGATGACACGATACCATTTCATGCGGTTTAAGAACCATTACCGGTGAGTTCGCGAATCTTTTTTTCAAGTTCTTCTTTATCTTTTTCTTTATGCTTTAATGATTTTTTATAATACTTAAGCGCATTCGTTTTATCGTTTAGTTTTAGATAGGCGTCACCCAAATGTTCCAGCATGATAGGATCATCCGGAACAATTCCGATCGCTTTTTGAAGATATTCCAACGCCTTTTCAAACTCGCCCTTTTTATAATAGACCCAGCCCAGGCTGTCGGTAATATACCCATCATTGGGTTTGTATTTCAATGCTTCCAGAATAAGTCGCTCGGCCTCATCCAGATTCTTGCCTAAATCCGCATACGTGTATCCAAGGTAATTTAACGCGTTGGAATGCTTTGGATCTAATGAAATGACTTTGCGCATCGCATCCATGGAGGCCTCTTTTTTATTCGACTTGTCATATACGACGCCCAGTCGAAAATAAAACCTTGGATTGTCCGGCTCTAATTTAATCGCCTCCTGGATAGCAAGCTCCGCTTTTTCAAATTGCTCCTCTTCTTCATAAAAGGTGCCCAGATAATACTTGAATTCCGCGTTTTCCGGTTCATTTTTTTCGGCATCGCTCAAAAGCTTGATGGCTTCTTCATTTTGCTTATTCTCCGATAATATAAAGGCGGCATGAATGACGGCATCTTCGTAAAATCTGGACTCGGAGGTGACTTTCCTGAAATGTTCCAACGCGCTTTGATTCTCTTTTTTTCCATAAAAGGCGACTCCGAGAATGTGATGAATATCGGGACTTTCGGGGGCGGCTTTTTGCATCCCTTGAAGGATAACAATTCCTTCATCATATTTTTTCTTATCAACATACAGTTGGATGATTTTAATAATGACTTCAAACTCGGAAATACTGCGCTGGCCTAATTTTTTAAAAATTTCCTCGGCCTCTGCTGTTCTGCCATGGGAGTAATAGTAGTAGCCTAACTCCATAGCAGCTCGAACGTTGCCGGGATTGCGCTCTAAAATATCTCGGTAAATTTGAACAACTTCTTCGTTTTTATTCTGATTATTGTAAAGTTTAAGAAGCTCAAATCGCGGCTCCAAAAGATCAGGTGCCAGTTCCAAAGTTCGTTGAAATTCCTTTTCAGCCGCTGCCGGTTTGCCCTGCTCGGCATAAATTTTTCCTAAAAAAAAGTGCCCGGAATGGGAGGCGGGAAAATGATCAATCAGTTGATCAAAGACGCGTTTGGCCTGATCTAGCTTCCCGGCATCCAGATACATGCCCCCCAAAAGTGAATATACTTTTTCTTGTTTCGGGTCTAACGCAATGATCTTTTCATAAGCGTTTATCGCTTCCGCGTTGTTCTTTCGAACCTGTTGAATGCCACCATATAAAATTAGTGACTTAACATCATTGGGGTGCTCTGTAAGGATGTCTTTGAGAACGCCGATGGCATTATCATCTTCTTTGCTTTGCAAATAGACGGTCGCGAGTTCACGCTTTAAATATAGCGAGTCCGGATCCATTTCGATGGCTTTTTTAAGTAGAACGATCGCTTTATCCAGGTTGCCCATCCGCCTTTGGATTTGGGCCTCGGTAAAGTAATAGTACTGGTTATCTGTTTGAGGATGCATCCAGGAATGCCCAAAGGCGGGCTTCCTTTTTGGGGAAGAACTTAGTGTACATCCAGCGCTAAAAAAAACGACCACGCAGAAGATGGCCACCGCTGTTCGTAACAATTTCATTTGACTCATTACCCTTTTTATCCTTTGAGCGTCTATACGGCTTATTATTCGGCCGTACTGCCTTCCGTATAGGA
>JASFGM010000270.1:0-5032 GCA_050123755.1 Desulfobacterales bacterium | reverse complement strand
GACCAAGGCTGGGGCATACGCGACGAGACGTTCATTACTTTGAACCAGCTATCCAACCTGGGCGAGGAAGTATGGTTCAAACTGGGCGACCGGGATCTGGCAACTCATCTCCTCAGAACCCGGATGCTGCAGGAAGGGGCGAACCTGACAGAGGTGACTCAGCATTTATGTCAAAAACTGGGTATCACGGCCGAAATACTACCAATGAGCAACGATTCGGTCCAAACGTTTATTTCCTCCGGCAAAAAGAAGTTACCCTTTCAAGAATATTTCGTAAAACACCGTTGTCAGGTGAATGTCGACGCCGTTCAATTTAAGGGTATTGAACTTGCGAAGCCTACCCAAAAGGTGATCGCTGCGATTCAAAATGCTGACTTGATCGTATTTGCGCCATCAAATCCGGTTGTGAGTATTCTGCCTATCGTCGAGCTTAAAGGACTCAGGGAAAAAATCAGATCTTCCGCGGCCTGTAAAATCGCTGTGTCTCCCCTCATCGGCCGCAAGGCCCTCAGAGGCCCGGCTGCAGATCTTATGCCGGTCCTTAACCACGATGCC
Organism: Desulfobacterales bacterium; assembly: GCA_050123755.1. Lineage (GTDB taxonomy): Bacteria > Desulfobacterota > Desulfobacteria > Desulfobacterales > JAHEIW01 > JAHEIW01. Next base: position 4,477 of record JASFGM010000270.1, on the reverse strand, counting down.
AGCGCTGCCGGGGTGGCTGATTTTTATCAGGGTCTGGTCGACCACCTCTTCATTCATCTAAATGATGCGAATATGAAGAAAAAAATTGAAAGTCACGGGCTCAGGGCGGTGCCTTCGAATATCATTATGCCGGAAATGGCTGACAGCATCCGGCTCGCGAGGGAAATATTCAAATACTTTAAACGAATTAGCGGAGCCGGGGGTGAAAACGCTTAGCATAATCCCGGTTAAACGCACAGCCATTGCAAAATCAAGGCTTGCAAACCAGTTGGGACCACAGGCCAGAGAAGCGCTCGTCTTTTCTCTTCTCTTAAAAACGATCCGGACACTCAAAGCATGTTTGAATCCTAAAGATATTCTAATCGTTAGTCTCGACCCCGACGTCGAACGATTGGCCAACCTGGAAAGCGTGTCTTTTTTGATGGAAATCGGCGGCGGGCTTAACAGCGCTTTGCACCAGGCGACCATCTGGGCGGCCCAGCGCGGATTCGAAACGATACTGATCTCGCCATTGGACTTACCCTTTCTATCTCCTGAGGATATTCAAGCCATCATTGCTCTAGGAGTCGAAGAAAGAACGATGGTTATCGCACCGGATAGAACCTATTATGGAACGAATATGCTTTTACTTAATCCAGCTACAGACTTCAGATTCTGTTTTGGCCGGGGGAGCTATAAACGCCATTTAAAACAATCCGAGTCTTGCGGGTTAAAGCCAAAAGTGTTTTATTCTTTTGGAACCTATTTCGACCTGGATGACTATGATGCTTATCAGGTCTGGATGGAAGATCAACATAAATTAATTAAAATCAATGACTCTCTCTGAAAATAAAAAATTGCCGCAAAGCATACACATTATCCCCATTTCCGGCCTGCCGTTGATAGAGCCCGGGGATGATTTGCCGGGACTTCTGATCAAGGCCTTAAACTCATCAGGCTTGCGGCTTATTGATAAAGACGTTCTGGTGGTAACCCATAAAATTATCTCCAAAGCGGAAGGACGGATGATAAGGAGCAGCGAGATCGTCCCCAGTGCCGCTGCACGCAAACTTGCTGAGGAGATCGAAATGGATCCGTATAAGGTCCAACTCATCTTGGATGAATCCGTGCGGGTTGTCCGAAAGCGCAAGGGGCTCATCATTACTCAGCATCAAAACGGCTGGATTTGTGCGAATGCCGGCGTAGATTTCTCCAATGCGCCTGATGATTATTATGTATGCCTTCCGCTAAACGCCGATCATTCCGCTCAAAAAATAAAGCAGGGGCTTGAGCAGTATTTCGGGGTTAAGATCGGTGTTATCATAAGCGATTCCCACGGTAGACCGTTTAGATTGGGTGTTTCGGGTGTGGCCCTGGGGGTTTCCGGGTTGCCCGGGTTGGTTGATCGGACGGGAGAGACAGATCTTTACGGCTATAAAATGCAAAACACCCAAGTTGCTTTGGCGGATCTAATTGATAATGCCGCTTTGCTGGTTATCGGTGAATCCGGTGAAGGTGTCCCCGCGGCCCTGATAAGAGGTTTGTTTTTTGAAGGCAGCGATGGCAGCGGAAAGGAATTAATTAGACCGGATGATAAGGACCTGTTTCGATAAACGGAATGCCAATGATAAAAACCGTTAGCTACTCTCCGGCCGTTTCTCTCGCTTTGACGAAAAATTGTAACAATCGTTGTTTATACTGTGGATTCAGGGATGAAAGTGCCGGGTTGGTATCCTTCGATGAGATCGAATCGAAAGCGGATCGTGCGCTTCGATTGAAAGCGACTGAAATTCTAATTATTTCTGGAGAGAGCGTCGATAAAATTCCGAAAATAAAAAATGAATTGAAAAGCTTGTATCTTGATTTTTTCGCCGAATTTACCGAAAAAACCTGCCGATATCTTTTAACCCGCGGTCTTCTTCCCCATATTAATATCGGTTTGCTCGACCAACCTGAGCTTGCCAGATTGAAGAATTGTTGCGCTTCCATGGGATTGATGATGGAAGGCGATTACGGCAGAATCTCATCTCAGGTCCAGCCGCAAAAAATATTCGGAGATCGGATCCGTAACTTAGAATGGGCGGGTCAACTCAAGATACCCTTTACCACGGGTCTTCTGGTCGGAATTGGAGAGACCCGCGAGGATAGACGGCGTTCAATTTCAGCAATTGCCCGAGTCCATGAGAAATATGGACATGTGCAAGAGATCATCATACAGTCATATATTCCCAACTTCAAATCACGTTTACCCAAATGCACGATTTCCATCGATGATATCAAAGCGCTTGTCGATCAGGTGCATAAAGAAATGCCCTCTGTTCATCTTCAATTTCCGCCCAATCTGTTCGAAAACTGGTTGGACCTTCTGAATATGGGTTTTGACGATTTAGGGGGAATTGGAGCTGATGGGGACCTCGTAAATCCTGATAATCGATGGCCTTCTGTTCAAATAATGGAGGAGTCAATAAGACCCGGGGGTTTTAAATTAAGAAAAAGACTGCCTTTGTACCCGGAATACTATGCAAAGGGCTGGTTTTCCAGCCAGGTTGGCAAGGTAATCGAAAGGACCATCAAGCATGAAGATGGATATCAATATTATACTGCGTGACGCAGCGAACGGTAAGGAAATTTCTACCGCGGAACTCCTTTTTCTTCTCAAAAACAGGGATGGATTTGACCGGATCATTCAGACTGCTGATATGTTGAATCAGTCCGTTAATGGTGATTTTGTATCATTTGTCCATAATCGTAACATCAATTATACTAACATTTGTCGAAACAATTGTGAGTTTTGCGGATTCAGACGCAGGCAAGGTGATAAAGAGGCCTTTTTATTGACAGAGGATGAGATGCTGGCCGCAATCGCAGATACGCCCGAAATAAGCGAAGTATGCATTCAAGGTGGAATTAATGAAAATTTCGGGTTTGAGGAAGCCATACGGGTTCTTCGTGCAATTAAGGCAGCCTATCCAAGAATACACCTACATGCCTTCAGCCCAATGGAAATTAAACATTTTTCTCTGGTAGCGGGCCGCTCTATTGAACATGTTTTGCACGCTTTTATTGCGGCAGGCCTGGGTTCGATTCCTGGAACTGCAGCCGAGATTTTAGTTGATGAAATACGGGGTATCATCTGCCCGGATAAGCTTACAACCAAAGAATGGATAAAGATAATTACGTTAGCACATCGCATGGGTCTCAAATCCACATCAACAATCATGCTGGGTCATATCGAACAACCCGAACATGTTGCCGCCCACCTTGAAATCTTGCGGCATATCCAGAAAACGACCGGTGGGTTTACGGAATTTATACCCCTTTTTTTCGTTCCCCAAAGGACGGCCTTGGCAAAGAAATTCAACATAACCGCAATGCTCTCTTTTGAGCAGGTTATGAAGCTATTTGCATTGTCACGAATTTATTTTAATGGTTATATCGATAATATACAGTCAAGCTGGCCAAAACTCGGTTTGAAAGGCGCTGTTGATTGTCTGGTCGCTGGAGTCAATGATTTAGGCGGTACGCTGTACTGTGAAAATATAACCAGATGTGCAGGCGGCTCCCATGGTCAGGCTGTCAGTCTAAACGATTTTAAGTCCTCTATTCTTGAGCAAGGGAAAATACCCAGACAACGGGATACCCTTTACAATTTCGCGTTGCCTGACCAAACCCAAAAAAATGGAAGAGAGTCAATACCCATGGAAAATTAGGAAGATAGGGAACGTCCATGAAATTATAACTTTCTCTGAATCCATCAAACCAGTCGACCGCACCCGCATTAAGAGCCTGGCTAACACAACGCATCGTTTTCCGGCTTCAGTGTACAAAGACTATTTTGCCTCCGCTTTTTACTATGAAACTATAAGCCCATTTAGTCGACGACGACCACTATATGTTCCTGGGTGCGGATTTTAAAAAGGATATCCAGGGGCGCGGCGGTATTTTTTATCGGGATAGGTGGGAAGGTTGGCGGCTTTTTTGGGTGTCATGGATGCGTCACGTGCAGATGTAACCTCTTTCTTTTCAATTGATTCTCCGTTTTCACTTTCTTTGATTAAGGTTATCTCTACGCGGCGATTTGCCTGTTTATTATAAGCGGTTGTATTGGGGTGTAATGGCCGATAGGCTGAATATCCCTCAATCGAGATTCGATGGGGATCGACGCCATGTAAGATCATGAATTTAGCCACATTCACGGCTCGAATCGCCGACAGTTCCCAATTGGTGGGGAACTGGATGGTTTTAATGGGCGCATCGTCCGTATGCCCGGCGACTCCGACTTTATAATCCTTCTGCAGTGAAATGAATTCGGCGATCCGTTTTAATGTCGGTCGAAAATCAGGCAGCAGGTCAGCATTGCCAACATTGAACGCAATTTTTTCGCCCAATACCAGTACCAGACGCTTCTGATTCCAGTGGATAGAAAAGTCCTTTTTGACTTTCTCAGAAACAGTTTGCAATACCTGTTGTTCTAATTGCTCTAAAGACGCGTCCTGGT
>JASFGM010000269.1:0-5051 GCA_050123755.1 Desulfobacterales bacterium | reverse complement strand
GTGTTCATACAGGTGATGTTGCCTGTCAGCATATTCATTTTTTATTTTGGATAATTTTTTTAAATAGGTTTCGTTTTCGAATACTTCAGGCAGTTCTTTTTTTAAACTTTCGATGGCCCGTTTCATTTTTTTGCTGAATCGAATCGCATTTTTGGGGGGAACTGCAATGGCTTTGGGGCGGAATTCATCCTTGAAGTTATTCACCAGGCACCATTCATCTGGTGTCGATAATGTTTTGGCATGTTTGGTCACCAGATCTCTGACAATGGTAGATTTGCCCGTACCGGCCAAACCGGTAACAAATATATTGTAACCGGGGTCGTTCATGTTGAGGCCAAAATCAATGGCTTCAACGGCGCGCTCCTGCCCGATAACGGTATCCAATGGCTTGACTTCAGAGGTGTTTTTAAATTTGAAGATCTTCGGGTCACAAATCAATCTTAAATCCGATATTTTCAACTCGAACTTCTTCGACATAATCATCTCCCATATTTTTAATCTTTTAGAATTAGCTTTAAAATACCAGATTATGTTCGAGGGCAAGGCGCGATTCCTTTCAAAAGTCGTTGTTCCGAGCGTACACGTAAGTACGTGAGCATTTTGAAACGGATCGTAACGCAGCCATCGGGCATTAGATGGGGTTTTAAAGCTAATTCTATAGTATATCAGGGTAAGTTATGTTTTACAATTTCTGTCAGCGCTTAATGTCTTCTCAAAATCACGTTCCCTTCAAATACTTTTTAAAACACCGGGCCGTATGTGATTTGGCGGTATATTTTAAAAGTTCTTTTGGAGATCCGGATGCCACCACACGGCCGCCGCCATCACCGCCTTCCGGACCCAGATCGATAATATAATCGGCCTCCTTAATAATTTCCATGTTATGCTCGATGATTGCCACGGTGTTGCCTTCATCGACCAGGGCCTGCAGTACGCCGATCAAACGCTGAATATCGGCCAGATGCAAACCCGTGGTCGGTTCGTCTAAAATATACAGGGTGTGTCCGTTTGATGATTTAACCAGCTGCTTGGCCAGCTTTATGCGCTGGGCCTCACCACCGGACAGGGTCGGGCTGGGCTGCCCCAGACACAGATATCCCAGGCCGACATCGCAGACAAACTGCACGGCGCGCCGGATCGAAGGTATGGCCGCAAAAAACCGAACCGCCTCGGCAAATGTCATTTCGAGGACATCGGCGATATTTTTGTCTTTATATTGTACTGCCCGGGTCTCCTTGTTATAGCGTCGGCCCCGGCAAACTTCGCAGGGGACGTATACATCCGGTAAAAAGCTCATCGCCACCTTGGGTCGACCCTGACCCTTGCAGGCCTCGCAGCGGCCCTCGGCCACATTGAACGAAAAACGGCCGGGTTTGTAGCCTCGAGCCCGGGCGGCCGGCGTCATGGAAAATAATTTGCGAATATCCGCTAAAAAGCCGACATAGGATGCTGGAACCGATCGCGGTGTGCGGCCGATCGGGCTGTGGTCAACTTCCAGTACCCGCTGGAGACGATCCCAACCTTGAATGTCTTTACATTCACCGGCAGGATATCTTTTTTTCAGCAAGCGGTTGCGCAGTCCTTTATACAGCGTTTCTTTTAACAGGGAAGATTTTCCCGAGCCCGAAACACCGGTGACACATATCAGACGGCCAAGCGGAAAATCCACCCGGATTTTTTTCAGATTGTGGGTACTTGCACCGATAACCGTTAGCCTGGGTCGATGGCCGCAGGGTCTGAGATGTGATGAAATCTTTTTGGGGTGGCCGTCTATCAGCGCCCCGGTAACCGAGGCGCCGATCTTTTTGAGGTCGGACAGCGCGCCGCTGGCGACGACCCGCCCACCATCCTGACCCGCTCCGGGCCCCAGGTCGATAATCGTATCCGCTGCGCGAATGGTTTCCTCGTCATGCTCGACGACCAGAATGCTGTTGCCGCGAGTTCGCAGGATTTGGAGTGCATCGATCAAAATGCGGTTGTCACGGGCATGCAGACCGATGGTGGGTTCATCCAGGATATAACAAACCCCGGTGAGATTGGATCCCAGCTGGGCGGCCAGACGAACCCGCTGGGCTTCTCCGCCGGAAAGCGTATCACCGCTGCGGGCCAGGGAAAGATAGGACAAACCCAGCTGATTCAGCAAAGACAGCCGGCTGAGTATTTCGGCAACGACCGGTTCGGCAATGGGCCTTGCGTGCGCATTGAACTTCAACGCTTTGATCAGATCAAATACGTCCCGGGCCGGTTTCTGCACCAGGTCCCAGATGGAATGACCACCGACCTTCACCGCCAACGCCTGGGGTTTGAGACGACTGCCGCCGCACTGGCGGCATGGCCTATAGGTGGTCGATTCTTCATCCAGGGTGTGGCCGTGGGCACCCAATCCAGCGCACGTGGGACAGGCGCCCTGTTTGCTGTTGAAGGAAAACAGCCGCGGGTCGAGTTGCTCCAGACCGATGCCACAGGTCGGACAGATACCGGAAAGGCTGAAGACTTCTTCATTGCCGCGACGATCCAAAATGAGAAGACTGCCGTCACCTTCCTGTAGGGCTTTAGCGACCAGCTGATCAAGATTTTTTGAGGGCAGACTTCCGATGACCAGCTCGATGGTGTGCTCGTGATAACGGCTCAACGCCATGCCTTCTTTAAGGGCGCTGATTTTGCCATCGATGCGGGCCTTTTTAAATCCTTTATTGCGTGCTCTGGAAAGCACTTCTTTGTGGAATCCTTTGCGCCCGAAAACCTTAGTCCCCAATACAATGGCCGGTTTTTTTGAATAACGTTTGCCGATCTCTTTGACAATTGCTTCCCGGGTTTGGGCGGTCAGCCGGCGCCCGCATCCCGGGCAATGCTGGCTGCCCAGCTTGCTGAACAGGAGTCTGAGGAAATGATAAATTTCCGTAAGGGTGGCCACGGTCGAGCGTCGGCTGGAATGACTGACGCGTTGTTCGATGGCCACTGTCGGGGCTAAGCCGGTGACCTGATCCACATCCGGGCGTTCTAAAATTTTCATATACTGGCGAACATAGGGCGCTAAACTCTCCAGGTAGCGTCGCTGGCCTTCAGCAAAAAGAATGTCGAAGGCCAATGTGGATTTGCCGGATCCCGAAACGCCGGTCAGGACCACCAGTTCATTCTGGGGAATCATCAGGTCGATATCTTTTAAATTGTGCTCGCGAGCACCTTTCAAGGCGATGGCTCCCGACTGCGGTGGTGCTGAAAAGCCGGAAATCGATTGGGTTTTCAAAACCGGGTGCTTCGCACCCGGTTCCACCGCGTTGTTTTCAACGATTTGGGGCACTTCGCGCCCCTGTCTTTTACCGCCTTTGGCGGTAAAATCCAAGCCACCCGCTGTGCGGGTGGTCGTTGACTCAGCCACCCGGCCGGTGACGGCTTTTTTTGGTTTCAAACGTCCCTTGCCTTTCAGGTAAGCTTTTAAGAACTGCCCGGTGTGCGATAACTTTTTTTGCGCAATTTTTTCGGGAGGTCCACTGGCAACTACCCGGCCGCCGTCATCCCCGCCTTCGGGCCCCAGATCGATGACCCAGTCTGCGGTCTTGACCACATCCATGTTATGTTCGATGACCAAAACCGTATTCCCGCTATCGACCAGACGCTGCAGGGCGGTGAGCAGTTTGCCGATATCATCAAAATGCAGACCGGTCGTGGGCTCATCAAAGATAAACAGCTTGTGGACCGCGCCTTTACCATTCAGCTTCACATGGCGGGATAGTTTCAGGCGCTGGGCCTCACCGCCGGATAGCGTATTGATGGGCTGACCCAGGCGAATATAGCTCAGGCCGACATCTGCCAGCGGCTGTAACGCCGCCAGAATTTGATTCTGATCTTGAAAAAATTCAAGCGCCTGATTGACCGTCAGATCCAAAATAGCGTGTATGTTTTTTTCTTTATAGACAATATCCAACACCGCCGCTTTAAAGCGTTTGCCTTTGCAATCGGGGCAGGTGATATACACATCGGAAAGAAATTGCATTTCAACCTTTTCAAATCCCTCTCCTTTGCAGGTCTCACAGCGCCCGCCGGCGACATTGAATGAAAAATAACCCGGCCCAAAACCATTTGCCTTGGCCGCATCCGTGGCGGCCAGCAATTGACGGATGGGGCCGAGCGCCTTGGTGTAGGTTAAGGCATTGGCTCTTGGCGTTCGGCCGATGGAGCGTTGATCGACCAGAACCACATCATCGATATTATCGATTCCGGTTATGTTCTTATGCTGGCCGGGTCGTCCCTTGGGGTCTCCCAAAGCGCGTTTAGCCGCTTTGTAAAGAATCTCTTCCGCCAGCGTGGATTTACCCGATCCGGATACGCCCGTCAGACAAACAAACAGCCCCAGAGGTATACGGACCTCGATATTTTTTAAATTATTTTCGGCCGCATCCTGGATGCTGATCCACCGGTCTATTTGGGGCCGGCGGCGCCTTTTTCTAACAGGAATCCGGCGTTGGCCTTTTAAATACTTGCCGGTCAGGGATCCGTTGACACGGGTGGTGGGGCCGAAATACATGACCTCGCCGCCTTTTTCTCCGGCGCGGGGGCCTAAATCCAGCAAGAAGTCGCTTTCGCGTATGATTTCGGGATCATGCTCGACAACCACCACCGTATTGGACAGGTTGCGAAGCCCTTTTAAAATGCGAATCAGTCGATGATTGTCGCGCGGATGAAGGCCGATACTGGGTTCATCCAACACATACAGGGTATTGACCAGAGATGATCCCAGGGCCGAGGCCAAGGCCACCCTTTGGACTTCACCGCCGGAAAGGGTGCGCGATTGCCGATCAAGGGTCAGGTAGCCCAAGCCGACGTCCTTGAGGTAGGCCAAACGGCTGCGAACTTCATCCAGTACCAAAAGGCTGGCTTCATCCTGAGGAAGCACCGCCAGGTCGTTAAAAAAATCGATGGCCTGATTCACGTTGCATTCATATACCTGGGCGATGGTGCGGCCTGCCAGTCGGTAAAGCAGGGTTTCATCTTTGAAGCGGGCGCCGTTGCAGTCCGGACAGATGTCATAGCTGCGGTAGCGCGAAAGAAAT
>JASFGM010000268.1:0-5056 GCA_050123755.1 Desulfobacterales bacterium | reverse complement strand
TTGTAACCCTGGCGGTGCTGTCTTGTGGATTGCTGAAACTGATTCTGTTGCCCGCCATCGGATTTGTCCTGTATCGTCTGTTTAATGTCATGCCGGAGGCATATCTTCCCGGGATCATATTGTTGGCGTCTCCGACCGCCACGGTAACCTATGTTATGGCCAGAGAGATGCAAGGAGACAGCGAATTTGCAGTCGCCACCATTTCTTTAAACACGTTGTTGTCTGCGGCGACCTATACGATTTGGCTGAGCATTGTGGGCTGATATCTGGTAATATCCTGTTTTATCTCGAAATCCAAATCTGAGGGCTGGAAAGGAATCATTTGCCGGTTGCCAGTAGCCGGTGGTTCGTTGTAGAATAGTTCCGGTGACGAAAAAATTGAACCTTTTAATATTGCAGGAATAACTTCGAAGCTTATGAAACTACCGTTTAAAAGTGCGTTGGTAACCGGTGGGGCCGGATTTATTGGATCCCATCTGGTTGAGGCGCTCATATCTGCAGGCTGTCGAGTCGCTGTCCTGGATAATTTGTCTACCGGCAATTTTATAAACCTGAAACATCTAGCTGGGAAATTTTCTTTTTTTCAGGACGATATTCGAAACCAAAAAGCATTATATGCTGCGGCAGAAAACTGCCAGGTGATTTTTCATTTGGCGGCTGTGGTTTCAGTTCCCGAGACAATTGAAAATCCGATTGAATCTGCAGCCATTAATGAAATAGGGTCTCTGTCTGTTTTTGAGACCGCCCTGGAAAAAAAGGTGCAACGTGTTGTTTTTTCCAGCTCCTGTGCGGTATATGGCGGTGATCCGCGTCTTCCGAAACTGGAAGATATGGCCCCGAATCCATTGAGCCCTTATGCAGTGCAAAAGTTGGCGGCCGAATATTATGCTCAAATGTTTTATGACCTACATGGCCTTGAAACGGCAGTTCTCCGTTATTTTAATGTCTACGGTCCCAGGCAGGATCCGTCATCACCTTATTCAGGCGTGATTTCTATTTTTATGACGAAAGCGTTGCTGAATGAGCCGGCCGTCATTTACGGCGATGGAAATCAAAGCAGAGATTTCATCTATGTTCAAGATGTGGTTAGAGCCAATTTGCTGGCTGCAACCACCCAGGGCGTAGGTGGCCAGGTACTCAATATCGGCTCCGGTAAATCGGTTGCTATCAATCAGCTATGGAAGACAATTTGTTCCCTGGCCGGCCAAAATCTTAAGCCTGAATATGCACCCAAAAGACCGGGAGATATCGTCGAATCCGTTGCCGGTACTGGATCTGCAAAAGCGCTTTTGGGTTTTGAACCTGAGATTTCTTTTGAAAAAGGCCTTGAAGCGACCTTTGAATGGTACCGCAAGAGTCAGAGGTCAAATATATAGTCAGGTGTCAGGTGTCAGGTGTCAGAATTGCAGGGCTGACACCTGAACACTGACACCTGACACCCTAAGGATGATTTGATGATGGAACTAAAATACCAGAAAGTACTCGTTACCGGTGCGGCCGGTTTTATTGGATTTCATCTGGCAAAACGCCTTTTAGCAGACGGTCATCAAGTTGTGGGCCTCGATAATATGAACCCGTATTATGACGTCTCGCTCAAAGAAGCCCGGCTTGAAGATCTAAAAAAAGAAGCGAATTTTACATTTTGTCAAATCGATCTGTGCGACCGCACTCAGCTTGAAGATCTATTTGCCCGGCAAGGATTTGAAGTGGTGGTGAATTTGGCCGCCCAGGCCGGTGTGCGATATTCGCTCGAAAATCCCTATGCCTATGTTGATTCCAACCTGGTCGGCTTTATTAATATCCTGGAATGCTGCCGCCACGAAACCATAAAACATCTGGTATTCGCTTCATCCAGTTCGGTTTACGGCGCCAATACCAGAATGCCCTTTTCAGTGCATCACAATGTGGATCATCCGGTATCGCTTTATGCCGCCACCAAAAAGGCCAATGAGCTCATGGCGCACACTTACAGCCATCTCTTTCAGCTTCCCTGCACCGGGTTGCGGTTTTTTACCGTTTACGGGCCGTGGGGACGCCCGGACATGGCGCTTTTTCTTTTCACCCGGGCCATATTAGAAGATAAACCGATTAAAGTTTTTAACCACGGTAAAATGCAACGGGACTTTACTTATATCGACGATATCATCGAAGGCGTGGTCAGAGTGATGGGCAGACTCCCGCAGGCCAATTCGGACTGGAGCGGTGATGCACCGGATCCGGGCACATCTTCTGCGCCTTATAAGGTTTATAACATCGGAAATAATAATCCGGTGGAGCTCATCAAGTTTATCGAAGTGATTGAAGAGGTCCTCGGCAAAAAGGCAAATATGGAATTTATGGATCTGCAACCCGGCGATGTGGTCGCCACCTATGCGGACGTAGATGATTTGATAGAAGACGTAGGATTTAAGCCTGAGACACCGATTGAGACCGGCGTTGAGAGCTTTATTGAATGGTATAAGGATTTTTACGGGCACAGTTCATCTTTATAGAAAGTAATAAATAAAGAAAAAAATAATTCTAGATTAATTTTTATATATATAAAAATAATAATATTATATATTAATTCATTAAATAATTAATTCTATATATTGTGGCCTTTATAACCTAAGCTTCAGGCAGTTCGGCCAAAATTTCTCTGACCTCGTCAGGTTCAATCAGGGTGCCCAGCCGCTCGAAAATCTCCAAGGCTTTCTTTAGATACTCCCGCGCCGCTGCGAATTGGCCTTGCTGCTTTTGGAGGCGACCATAACCTGCGTAAGCCAACGCCAAATCATTCTCGGCATTGATCTTTTGAAGCACGGCGATGCTTTTCTCAAAGTGGGAGGCTGCTCGGGCCGGATCGACTTTCAAGGCGATCTCGCCCAGGAAACGGTGAGACCACCCGACATAATACACCGCCCCACATTGTTCTGCGATTTCCAGACCCTCTTCGAGTGTCTGCCTCGCTTTGTCGTCTTCTCCAGCCAGCCAATAACCTGCACCCAGGGTACACATGGTTGCAATTAAACCCGGCATCCGGTGTGTAGCTCCAAATATGGGCACCACATCAGCCAGGATCTCAACCCCTCTATTTGCCTCTCCGGCACGGCACAAGGCCCACCCGAGACCTCTCTGCGCCCAGGCTTTGTCTGAAGGCGTAACCGCTTTCTGCAATGCCAGTTCCCCGTATTCAACTCCCCGACTCAGGTCGCCTCTCCAGGTGTAGACCATCGCAAGGGTCCAGTCCGCAAAAATCACAAGGCTGTTGTCTGAGGATTCCTCAGCAGCCTGCAGTGCTTTTTGGGCTTCTTCCACTGCCTGGTCCCAGCGACCGAGACAAATACAAGCCCTTGAGGCTGCGCATAACCCCCTTACATACCAGCGGGGGTTAAACTGCTGCTGCATCGTGCGGAGAAGCTCTTCTTTTACGGCGAGGACCTGGTCGTAGTGACCCGCAAACAAATGGTTCCATCCCAACCAGGTATAAGCATAGCCGGCATCTGCAATGTTCCCTGCAGCCTCGCATAGTTCGGTTGCTTTGGTTAATCTTTTTATGCCTTGATCGAAGTGGCCGAACTCACAATCACAAAATCCCATACGGCTATAAAGTGCGCCTAACAACGCCTGATTTCCTAACTCGATCGCAATGGGCTCGTAGCGGGTCAAAAGTTCGTAATACTCGGAGTGCTTGACGAGCAGCAGGAAAACTTCCCCCTGATTTAGCAACAAAGAGATTCGCCGTTGTCGGTTCTTTTTGCTCTCAGGGAGCGTGTCAAGATGTGCCATTGCCTCTTCAAAATAGGCCTTGGCCTCCTCCATGGCGTTGAGCCTGATTGCCTTCTGGTTCGCCAGTTCCAGATAATCCACTGCCTTGTCCGCATTCGCACTGCGCCCATAGTGGTAAGCCAGCATTTCGTAGTGTTCTTCAAGGCGATCCGGGTACAGGGCTTCCATAGCGCTTCCGATTGCTGCATGAATCTCCTTTTTCCTTTTTTGAAGTAAGCTGTTGTAGGCGACCTCCTGGGTGAGCGCATGCTTGAAGACATAGGACGATTGGGGATAAATGCCTCTCTCATAAAGAAGTTCCGAATCCTTTAAAACCGATAGCCGGGATAGTAACTCCTGTTCCGCCAGACCTGTTACCTGCTTGATTAAATCATAACTGGACTCCCTCCCAACTGCTGACGCTGTCTGAAGCAGGCTCTTTATCTCCTCGAACAGGGAGTCAACCCGGGCCATAATCATATCCTGAACCGTTGCGGGAATCGTCACCTCTTTGATATCTTTTGTGATGCGATATCGATTGTTTTTTCTCTCAATGATTTTTAGATCTTTAAGGGACTTTATTAACTCTTCAATGAAAAAGGGGATCCCTTCGGTTTTCTCAAGGATAAAATCTTCAAGATCCCTATCGAGATCTTCTGTATCCAGGAGATGAGAGATCATCATAAGGCTCTCCCGGTTGGAGAGCCTGTTCAAATTTAGCTGACTGTGATAGGACTTCGCGCCCCAGGTGTGCACAAATTCTGGCCGATAGGTAAATATCAGTAAAATCCTTGCCCCCGCTATGCTCTCCAACAGATGCCTCAACTGATCTTCTGAGCTTTTGTCAATCCAGTGCAGGTCCTCAAAGGCACCGATCAGCGGCCGGATCTCTGAACCCTTTATATTGATGCGCTTTAATGCTTCAAGAATTCTATTTTTGCGCTCTTCAGGGCTCATGGAGATCTTGTCGATACCGCTGTCTTTGACGGCCAGGAGTTCCAGAAGATAGGGAAGGGTGGAAGCCTCATCAACCCCTATCATTTTCAGGCCTTTTTTGACCTTTTCCCGGATCTCAAAATCCCCATCGTCCTCATGGATATCGAAATTGGCTTTCAGGATATCGATGACCGGATGATAGGCTACACCTCGGCTATATGAGAGGCAGCGTCCCTCCAAAAATGTCACATCCTCGTGGGCGACAGCTTTTCTGAACTCATACAGAAGCCTGGATTTCCCGACCCCGGCCTCAGATATAATGGAAAAAGCCTGCCCCCTGCCCGACTTGGCCCGCTCCAACCCATCAAGCAGA
>JASFGM010000267.1:0-5062 GCA_050123755.1 Desulfobacterales bacterium | reverse complement strand
AGGATTTTCCTTCCAGTACCAGTTCTTCACCCAGATACATTAGACCGCCGCACTCCGCGTAGATCGGCAGATGGTCTTCGGCCAGCGCCTTCAGCTCTTTTCTAAAGCGCTCATTCTCCGCCAGCTCTTTAGCATGCGTTTCCGGGAATCCACCGCCAATGTAAAGCGCATCCAATTGGGGCAATGTTTTTTCAGCCAACGGGCTGATAAAAACGGTCTCGGCGCCGCCTTGCTTGAGCGCATCGATGTTTTCCGGATAATAAAACTGAAACGCCGAATCTTTGATAACACCAATTTTAGGCCTTTCAGCTTCAGCGCTGGTTATTTGCTCGTTGCCCGCTGGTTTCCGTATGCTGACTTCTGACTTCTGGCTTCTGTCCTTGGCATCGAGCTTTGGTAGATTCTGGATCAGTTCATAAATCGCGTCTAAATCAATGTGCTCGGAGGCAACCTGTGCAGCCGTATCAATGGATTCGGCGGCCCAGTCATGTTCGGGGGTGGGCACCAACCCCATGTGGCGTTCCGGAAAAATCTGGGTTTTCAATTTGGGCATGGCACCCAGAACCGGAATGCCGCAATAGTGTTCGATGTTGTCACGCAGGATGCGTTCATGGCGGGATCCCGCCACCCGATTGAGAACGACCCCTTTGATCATGACATCCGGATCAAACTGAATTAAACCGGAAATGACCGCCGCCATGGTACGGGTAATCTTGGTGCAGTCCACACATAGCAAGACCGGGGTTTTCAACAATTTGGCCAGTTCAGCCGTGCTGGTACTGCCCGCCAGGTCGATACCGTCATAAAGCCCGCGGTTGCCCTCGATGACGGCAATATCCTCTTTGCGGGTGTGCGCTAGAAAGGACTGTAAAATGTGGGGTGTCTCTAGAAGGAAGGTGTCCAGATTATAACAGGGCCGGTCGGCCGCCAGGGCCAACCAGCCCGTGTCAATATAATCCGGACCTTTTTTAAACGGTGCGATGGACCTATTACGCTTTTTCCACGCCGCAATCAGTCCGATGGAAAGTATGGTCTTG
Source organism: Desulfobacterales bacterium (assembly GCA_050123755.1). Lineage (GTDB taxonomy): Bacteria > Desulfobacterota > Desulfobacteria > Desulfobacterales > JAHEIW01 > JAHEIW01. Next base: position 4,025 of record JASFGM010000267.1, on the reverse strand, counting down.
CCCGAACCGCCGCGCAGGGCAGCAATCAAAATCCGGGGAGCAAGCCTGCCATCTTGATGCATTGAAGCCTGTATGATCGTCTCGAAAAAAAGGGATCGCGTATCAACCCGATCATTCCTCTTCCTCGTGTTCTGCACCCGCCTGTTTACCGGTACCTTTAAGTCCGTATAATGACGTACTGCCGCTGGACCAGTATTCCAGAACCTCTTCCTGTATCATGCGATTGATGACCTTCTTGGCCTCGCGGGGTTTGGCCTCTAAAATCTTGGCCAGATCATTAAAATAAAATTTGGTCTTGGTTTTTAATTTCTTTTGCAGTGCTTCTGTTAGTTTCGTTTTTGATTCCTCGTAATCCAGAGCCATAATTTTCCTCTTTTCAGCAAAATGCAGGGGGCACCCCTAGGATATCCCCCTGCAGGTTTGATTTGGCGCTTAAAACTTAAATTGCGTGGTTTGGCGCCAAGTGAAGTAAGCCGGATCGCGGAAATCATCGATCAGATGGTGAGTAAATTCCAGTTCGCATTTTTCAAAGAATCTTTCCCATCCGATACGCTCGGCCCATTCTCCCAGGCGCTCGTATTTGTTGGCGCCTTTCTCATAGGCTTGTACGATCTGTTTGATGGTATCCGTCGTTTTGGGCCAGCGCGGCGGTTCGTTTGGAATAAAGGCGACAACCACCTTGGAAAACTTCGGTGCGCTGATACGGTTGGACACCTTACCACCGGCCATGATGACGATGCCGTCACCCTCCGTGTCGGCCAGCGGCATGGAGGGGCACATGGTGTAACAGTTCCCGCAGAACATGCAGCGGGGCTCATTGACGGCCACACTTTTAACCTTTTCGCCTCCGACCTCAACCTTGGCCGGCTTAATCGCTGCCGTCGGGCAGGCTGCAATGGCCAGCGGGATCTCACACATCTTATCCAGGTATTCATGATCCAGCATCGGCGGTTTGCGATGGTATCCCAGGATCGCGATGTCGGAACAATGCACCGCACCGCACATATTCAGGCAGCAGGCCAGAGACACACGCAGTTTAGCCGGCAGTTTATGCTCTTTGAAGTAATCAAAGAGCACATCCATGGTGGCCTTGACCGGACCGGAAGCATCGGTGGCCGGTGTATGGCAATGGAGCCAGCCCTGGGTGTGTACGATGTTGGTAATGGATGTGCCGGTACCGCCCACCGGAAATTTGAAACTACCGCCAGCAAACTTGCGGCTCTCAAGGTCCTTTACCAGCGTATCGACTTTCTTTTCGTCGTCCACCATGAACTCGATGTTGTTGCGGGTGGTAAAACGCAAGTAGCCGTCACAATGCTTTTCCGCAATTTCGCAAATCTCCCGGATGTGGGTGGTGCTCATGAGTCGCGCTCCACCGCAACGCACCGTCCATACTTTGTCGCCGGATTCGGCCACATGTACCAGAACACCGGGTTTAATGACATCATGATACAGCCATTTGCCCTTGTTTTTGGCAATCACCGGCGGATAAAAATCGTCGTATTTTCGAGGACCGATATCTGAAATTCTGCCTTCCATCGGTTTGTCAGGATTATAACCTGATGATACAAATGCCATGGTCGTTACCCCCTATCTCTGATGATATTTTCTGAATTCGTTGATGTCTCGTGTGAATCCACCCGGTACTTCGTCTTCTTTCCAGAAAATGTACGGGTTGGATCGCGGCTCCTGAACCATGCGCGGATCGGGCTCAATACCGGTGACTTCCAGCAGTTTCTGGAAGCCCTGGCGTTTCATCAGCTCACCGAGCCGCTCGCGGTTCTTGCCTTCTTCCATCCACCAATCCCAAATCGCCTCGATGACTTCCTTGATCTCATCATAGGGTTCCTCGGCTTTGATAAAGGGAACCAGCATGGAGCTCATCTGGGCACCATCGAGAATCGGGGCCTTGGCACCGACCAGGATTGAAAGGCCGGTATCCTTTCCAATTCGAAGCGCCCGGGGCATGACATTGATGCAGTGCATGCAGCGGTTGCACTCCTTGTTGTCGATCATGAGCTTATTGTCTTCCATCCACATGCATTCAGTAGGACAAAGATCAATGACTTCTTTCTGGATGTCGAATGCACCCCAGTCGTGCCCGCTGTGATCATTGGCATTGGGCGCAATCTCGCCACCGATATAAGCCTGGACCGCTTCCTGGTCGATTCGGATATCGTCTCGCCAGGTGCCGATATAGGACATGTCGGCCCGCGCAATCGAAGCCACGCAGCAATTCGGGCATCCGTCAAATTTAAATTTGAACTTATACGGAAATGCCGGCCGGTGCAGCTCGTCCTGATACTCCTGGGTGAGGTGATAGCAGAGGGCCTGAGTGTCGTAACAGGCATATTCACAACGCGCCTGGCCGATACAGTCAGAAGGGGTCCGCAGGTTTGAACCGGAACCGCCTAGATCCTGGTTGAGATTGTGCGTCATCTCATAAAAGACTTCTTCCAGCTGGGGCGTTGTAGTGCCCAGAAAAATTATATCACCGGTGGAGCCGTGCATGTTGGTGATGCCGCTGCCGCGAAAATCCCAGAGATCGCAGATCTGCCTTAAATATTCAGCGGTATAAAATTTACCACCCGGCTGGGCGACACGCATGGTGTGAAAGTGCGCCACACCTGGAAACTCCTGCGGCTGATCACAGTAGCGACCGATAACACCACCACCATAGCCGAAGACGCCGACGATTCCACCGTGTTTCCAGTGGGTTCGACCGTGTTTGAAAGAAAGCTCCATCACGCCCAGAAGATCTTCAACGACATCTACCGGAATCTGAAATTCGATCTTTTCCTTGTTTTTTGCCCTGACTTCGGCCTGTTGTTTCAAATCCGAAACAAAGCTCGGCCACGGCCCGCTCTCAAGCTGGTCCAACAACGGGGTTTTATGTTTTGCCATTATTTACCTCCATATTCGTTAGTAATTTCGCTTCAACTTTTAAAAATCATCTTCCCCTCCAGCGATCTGCTGCAATTCACCTCCTCTCAATCTGTTTTTTTCTGATTTTATTTCAAATAGTTTCGTTTATATCTTTTAAAATTGATCAAGAGAATTCATATAAAATTAATCTTTCGGGTTGTCAATAAAAAAGCATCGTTACAAAGGGTTAACGCCGCTAAAATCGTCATAAAAAGCAGGTTATACTATATCTTGGGATCACTGGAAACTAGAGCCCATTATGTTGTGGAAATCGATAAAATTTGTTGAACAGCGACATACAGTGCTTCCACATGTTCGCCTAAATTTTTCTTAACGAGCGTCAGCCCCGGCATTTGGGTGTTGAACCGGTTGACAATCGCCGCTGCCAGATCAATCAAGTCCCTTTCGGTGCAAGATGCCAGATAGGCAATAAAGCAGGCCAGCGGAGAATCCGGCAACGATGCAACATCCGGCTTCATTGCAAGGGCTTCCAAAAATCCGATTAAGGTGGCTTCAACCGCAATGCTGTCCGACCACACCATTTGCCCGATCCCGTCGAGGCGGTCGAGGCGCATATGAATCGAAAGGCTTAAAAAGAAGATCAGCAGGACCTGTAATATCTGCTGCGGATCGCCCGGGGCGGTTTGGCTATTCTTGTGATTTTTGACGATCGCTGCATATTGCCGGACGGTAACGAGCCTTAGCTCCAGCTTTTCATTTTCAGTCTTCACAATAAAATCACCGGCCGCATGGTGCCAGGAAAAGATCTGCTCAAAAGACTGCAGGTTATAGTAACCGGTTAGAATTAAAGAGGCCTGAGCATAAAGGGTTTTGGTCTGTTCGGCCGCAAGAAAAAACCTGCTCCGGGCGTCATCCCACACCAGGATTTTGGGCTTTTTATCGACCGGATCTATTGAAATATGGAATTCATGGTACCCATCAAACCATTGGCCCAAAAACATCGCAAAATTTTGCCCGTTCGATACGGCAGTCCGACCGAACCCGTATGCCTGCGGCAAATAGTGCAGCGGCTGCTCGGTATTCAGTCGATTTAAGAGCTGAAATTCCTTTTCGATGAAGCGCCGGCCGGTTTCAGAAAT
>JASFGM010000266.1:0-5090 GCA_050123755.1 Desulfobacterales bacterium | reverse complement strand
GTATGACAGCCTGGTAAACTTCCTCTAACAGGACGGCATAAAAAATACCGCTATTGAGATGGTGGCTGTCTCCATGGTCTCTGAAGTTTAATCTGAAAATATCATAACCATGGCGGTAAAGGCTTCGGCCGCAGCGCAGTAAGTAAGTTGAGTCTACGCTGCCCTCCCAGCCATGCAACAGAATGACCAGACCTTTCGCCGGGCGGTTATTTTGAACCGAATGATAACCCAGCAGTTTAACACCCTCGGCTGTTGCAATAATTTCTTTACGCGCGACAGCGCGCATGGCATTCGGTCCCAGCGTGCGCAGCTTGCTGCTGGCCAGAACGGTCTGAACGTGAGCATTTTTTAAAAAAAGCGGCGGCCGGAAACTATCCAACTTCGGCATAGTCGATTCCTATTACTTCTTCCAGAACATGTTACAAAAGTCACAAATAGGTGATAGGTGTCAGTGTTCAGGTGTCAGGATTCAAAAAAAGGCGGGTAGGCTGAGAAGCTGAAAGTCTACTAAGCACGAAAGCTTTACGGCTTTCTGGCCTTCTGGCTTCCCAGCCTTCAAGCGATGCGCTGTCAGCTATAAGCTATTTTCCTGACACCTGACACCTGACACCCGAAACCTGCCTATCCCTGTTCCTCCTGATAAAAAGTTAACTCCCAGGTCAACGTATTCATATCATGACGAATAATATATATCCCGCCATCATCACCGAATAATTTAAAATAGCGGTGATCCGGATCCAGCCAGCGATCAAGCACCTGTTTTATCTCGATTTTACGAGACTTGAACCAGATGACACGCGGCGTTTCCGCTCCCCGATATCCGGCATAGCACTCAACTTTGATCGGTATGATGGGTTCTTTTGTTTTCATAGCGCTTGACTTCAAATCCGGTTAATCTGTTGCCAGCTGAATGTCACTACAAAATAAGCTGCAATTGCACAACCTAAAATAGATGATATTCCGAAGACAAGGGCCAATTGGGCGGATACAATCGATGTTAGAACCGAAGCACAGCCGTTTACCGACCAAGCGTATGCGCGCTGGGTGGGGGAATTGAGCATATCGCGCATGCCCAGCGGAAACGGAAGTCCCATCAGAAATCCGATGGGCAATAATACCAGCAACGCCCCCGCATATCGCCATATGTCCGCAAGTCGCAGAAGCTGTTCAATAAGCAAGTTGAGCACAAAAAAGGCCAGCAAAAGGATACCCGCCAGACAAAAAAGCGCCGTTTTTAAAATATCGATTTCCTTTTGTTGGGACCAGGCACCCCCGAAACTTGAAAAAATGAGAACGCCGGTCACCACTACGGTAAAACTGATAATCGGGTCACCGAAAAGAAGAATATACTTTTTAATAAAAAACAACTCGACAAACATAAATCCGGCGCCAACCCCGAAAAAATAGAGCACCTGAAAAATGGAAGGCTTTTTATCATTTCGGCGTACAAAAAAAAGCGGCAGAAAAAGCAAAAAACCGGTGACCGCCAGTGCTTCGATGAAAACCACAGCTACCACAATTTCACCGGACATCAACAGGGCGTATAGTCGGCTGCCCAGGGTTCGATAGAGTAATTTTAACTTAAGCCATTTCAATTGGCGACCGGGAAAGGGTCGATTGTCCGATTGGGGACGGATATCAAGAAGGTAGGATCTGAAATAGGCTTTTTCTTTGCCGTTAAGGTAGGCGGATGCCAATCGATCGATTTCAATAAAATGATAGGGCGCCTTAAATCTGTTGAAACGATTGGCTTGATCGGAGGTCATACCGGGAAGATATACGAGGTCAAAATTAAGATTGCGCGCAAAGTGTTCCAGGCGCGTCACATCCTGTAGCGGCTTTTTAGAAACCAGCAGGGTAAAGGTATCCCAGTTGCGAAGAATCGCCAAATGGGTTTCCGGATTCCTGGCGCCGATCATCTTTAAGGCTTCATAGGCGGATGCCCACAGGCGTAAGCTGTCAGCCGGTGGTAGCAAAAGTCGTCGTGTCATGATAATCAGACCGTCCGGCGTCAGGTGTTTCAGGTATTCAAACAACCCATCGATGGTGTAAAGGTGGTCTTGATTGAGCGCGGCTGAGCCGGGAATCGAAGTCCCCCAGTTTTCCACATGAATGATGTCAAATTGTCTTGGGGTCTGCGATAAAAAGACTCTTGGCGGTTGAGCGGTAACCGCCAGACCGTAATGGTCGTTCAAAATTTCGACCAACACTGGATTGTCGACGACAAGGGTAGTCTCCTGAATTTTTGAAACCAAAACACTCGGCAGGGCCGATCCGCCCCCCTGTAAAATCACAAGCGCTTTTTGAGCTTTCGGGCGAATATAATAACCGCTGTAAGGCAGGGTAAATGCTGTAAATCGTATGCCTTCCGGGGAACCCAGCGGATACAAGACAAGCTGATTATCGCCATCCTTGAACACGGCATCCTGCGGCGTTATCGTTTTCATGTACCGCAGACTCAATCCCGGAGCAAAACGGATATACGGGCTGGTGACCCGATCCGTGCGTCCCCTGATATGGGTAAAGGTTTCCTCGATACGCGTATCCGGAAATTGCAGAATCTGGGAAATGGCTTTGTAAGCCGAGGGTTTAACCCGGATTAGCGAATCTCCATAGGGTGTCACCAGATAGATGGCCACCAAAATAATGACCAGGCTAAAAAACCCCAGGGCGATCCCGGCTGATTTCTGGCGTCTGGCCCCGGGCTGATTTCTGATAGAGCGGCTAAGAAGTATCGGCATCAGCATCAGCGGAATAAGCGCCGAATAAATAACCAGTCGGCCTTCACCGAAAACAGGGAGCAATAAAGCCGGAAAAACCGCACCGCAGGCCGAACCGCACATCGTCGCAAAATAAATCCAGCCGGTCTTTTCAGGCAATCGGGTGTAAGCCACCGCAACAATAAGGCCTGAAAAAAAGAATGGCAGCGCTAAAACAATGAAAGCGATGAGCAGATAAACACTTTGGATCGGTTCAACGGGTAGTCTGAAATAATCCAGCGGAAGGTTGTTCAGGACGATAAATGACAGAATAGTTGTTGACGTATATAGAAGGATAAGGGTTGCTGCTGACTTGCGGGCGGATAAAAAATGGGCACGCCCGGCATGACGCGCATTGAGAATGCTTAACAAAGTTCCGCTGGCAGCAAAGCCAAACAGGGCAATACTGATCACCATAAAGGAAAGGTGATTCCATTGTCCGATCGAAAAGATCCGTGTCAGCAGAACCTCAAAGGCCAGGGTTGAAAAACCTATGAGGAAAACGGCACAAGAGATCATTAGATCATGGCAATTAAGGTGAAGACTTTTTTAGCGCATAGCCGGTCATGGGCACAAAAAGAACGCCTGTAATTTGCTTTACGATTAGATCATCCCCCTGTTTGGTGACTAAAACAAGATTCTGGTAACTAAACGGATTTCCCAGTGGAAGCGCAAGCCTTCCGCCATCCTTCAGCTGTTTAATCAGCGGAGGCGGAATATGGTCTATGGCGGCGGTGATCATTACGGCATCAAATGGGGCGGCTTGCGGCCATCCAAAATAACCGTCACCGTGACGGGTTTTTATATTGTTGTACCCGAGCAATTTTAAGGTCTTGCTCGCCCGACGATACAGTTTTTCTTTAATCTCAATAGAGTAGACCGTGTTGACAACCTGCGCCAGAACTGCGGCCTGATAACCGGAGCCGGTTCCGATTTCCAGGACACGGTGATCCTTAGCAAGCTCAAGGATTTCGCTCATCAGGGCGACAACATATGGCTGCGAAATTGTCTGCCCCTCTCCGATGGGCAGCGGTCGATCCGCATAAGCGACCGACAAAAGGTTCGGCGGCACAAAGTTGTGTCTGGGGACAGCTTGCATGGCAGCTAAAACATTGAGGTCGGATATGCCTTTTGCTTTAATATGTTTTTCAACCAGTAGTTTTCGGGCCTGTTTGAACTCAGGAGAATCCGAAACGGTATCCGCCGCGGTGACGGATGTGAAAAAAAAGACGAAAGCACAAGCGAGGATGATTTTTTTCATAGGCCACTCCCATAAGGAACTTACAATCTATAGCATAAAAAAACGAAGTTGTCAGGGAGCAAAAAAATGAAGATTCTGCAAACACTAGCTGTTGATTTTTTGTTTTTTGATATATAATGAAAACAAACTTAAATAATTTATAAAAATAATTAAATGCAAAAGGAGCAACTTAATGCCGTTATTTGGTAAGAAGAAAAAAGAAAACAAGTCGCCGCGTCCCCAAACAGCATTACCCCAGAAAAAAACGACAGCGCCGAAGGAAACCACCTATTTTGGTAAAAATTTAAAGATTAAGGGCCGGGTTTCGGGCACTGGCAATATTATCATATTAGGCGCCCTTGACGGTGAATTTAATCTGAAAGGCCGGGTAAAAATCGCTCAGCCGGCCAAAATCAAGGGTACCGTAAAAGCAGACGTCATATCGGTCAATGGAAATGTACGGGGAAGCCTGGTGGCCCAGGAGCGGGTCCATTTGGATCAAACAGCTCGAATTGAAGGGCAGATCAATACGCCCAGCCTATCCATAACGGAAGGCGCTTTTTTTGATGGTGAGGTTACGATGAGCGGCAGATCTCCGCTAGCGTCCAAGCCGGCTGACGCTGATGCTGCACCATCCCTTCAAAATACAGCTAAATCGATTCCAAAATAAGCGCCTTCCGTTATCGCGGCCATGGCGAGACCGTCAAAAAAACACGAATATGAATTATGTACAGATTGAATTGAAAAAGGGGCTAAATAAATGGGAAAAGAAAACACAGCCGATTCCACGTCCTTATTGAGCAAAAAGGTAAAAATTGATGGTGACATTCTGGGGCCCGAAAACCTCCACGTTGAGGGCTATATCAAAGGATCCGTCAAACTGTCCGGAGATATTTTTATAGGCAACACCGGTATCGTCGAAGCCGATTTGGAAGCTAAAAACATTGTGATCCAGGGGGAGGTGGCGGGAAACGTTATAGCGCACAAACAACTGGAAATCCATCCCTCCGGCAAACTAATCGGCGATTGCACCGCCGCCTCGATTGATATTAAAGAAGGCGCCATATTTGAGGGGCGTTCCAATATGCTCA
>JASFGM010000265.1:0-5091 GCA_050123755.1 Desulfobacterales bacterium | reverse complement strand
AAGAAGTGCCTAAAATGAACTTATGTGAGCTGAAGTGCATAAAATTGCTATACAGGGACACAGATTTACTCAGATTAACGCGGATCACTATTTCTATAATTTTGATTTTAATCACGAAAACACTCAATGCGGAATAGATTCTATTTTATTCTTCTTCTTAGACAGGATTTACAGGATTAATTGGATTTTTCTTTGGCCGTTCTCCGGATGAGAACGGCCAAACCCCAATCGCCTCCGGCGAATAAAAATGGAAATTATTAAAAACTTTCGAAGCAAACCCAAATGAGTAGCAAAGAATCTAACAATTTATGAAATTACATCAGCCTATATCTATTCTAAAAAATCCGCACGGTGGAAAGCAAAAAACGCGCACGGTGGAAAGAATAATATTGAAGGAATTATAGGTATGGCTCAAACATAAATAAAAAAATTTCCGCCGCAGGCGGATTGAGTTTTCTCAATTCCATCTGGGAATTGAGAAAGATAAGAATAATCCTGAAAATCCTGTTAATCCTGTCTAAAAATAAATTCAAAATAATTCTGCCTGCCTTCTGTAACCCTTCCAACTCAAGCTTGTATAAATAAATACAATTTTTTAATTGATAAAAATCAGAGAATGGGGTATCTTATTATTTAGAACAAATCTGGATATTTAACCGAAACCTGCATGTACTTTCGAGCATGAAAACCATCAGTCTGCAAACTTCAACCCCTAAAACCGGCAGGCCGGATGCCGTTTTAAGGGTACTCAACTCGCTGCTGGCCGATCCAGGGCAAAAAAGGCTTACCGGAAGCCAGGCCACCATAATCCTGGATGCTCTGGCCAGTTCGAATGATAAGGACCTCGTCATAAGGTTTCCAGCGATTCTCAATATCTGTGCACGCAATGGGATTGCCCTCAACAGCCATATGTTATTTTCAAAATATTGGGAATCGAGTCCCAAAAAACAAAATTTGGAAAAATTGCTGTTAATCAGCGCGGAATTATTCGACCTTGAGGGAATTGAGGCCCCGCAAAACCTGAAAAAAATTGCCAGCTCGCTAAAGGCGAAATATGGGACTTTACTGTCAACCAAAATGCTGCCGCTGAGCAGCGGCATAAGCATTTCGATCAGGGCTATTCAGGCGACCCTAAGGGAGTACATCGCCAAAACGAAACCTGTCATGCCGGCCTTTAAACGCGGCGGGCTGGAACAAGAGCCCAGTCGGGCTGTATTGAACCGCTCTGCTGAACTTCAAACCCATTTAGGACGACTTTTTTCACCCAAACAAAGGGATCTTGTCTTTAAAAAGTTGAACGGCGAATCATTCACCAAAACTGAACGTGAATATTATTCCCGGGTTGTTCGAAAGAAATTGCGGGCCATCGCCGATTCCGAGGTCGGTTATATTGCCGCAAGGCTGACACAAAAATAGCAAATGCGCTAAAGTTAAAAGTGATTTAAAATGCCTAAAGTTGAGGAATTCTATCATTATAAAATAAATAAAAAAGATGGAGCCTAGCGACTCCGTAACTTTAGTCACTTAAAACTTTAGTTCACTTTAGTCACTTCTTTTTTGGGTAAAGCAAAATGTAAGGAAGATAAAATGGATATTTTCTGGGATATAGGGTTACATACAGTCGAAATTTTGACCTTGTTATTTGGCGTTCTGGGAATGGCATTTTCCCTGTTACTTCTGATTTCGCCCAGATTGACCAAAAGCGCCGGCAATTTTTTTAACCGCAATATCAACGTCGAACCAAGAATCAATATCCTGGATAAGGATATTCAAACCGAAACTCTAATTTACGGCCATCATGTTGTTTTTGGCCTATGCATGGTTGCCGGCTCGGTCTTTGCCTTTATCTTTTTCTTTTTTAATCTGGATATATCAAACTTTGCCAGCGTGTTTATTGTTTCCGGGAAATATTTCGTAATTTTTGAAATTATTTTTTACGCCTTCGCCTGGATTGCGAAGATTGCTTGCATCCTGGGGATTGTGTTCGGTGGCTTTCTCTTGTTTGCTCCTGATAAAATGCGAAATCTTGATCAGAAAGTGAATATCTGGTTTGAAACCCGGGGAATTTTTGCAAAACTGGATCAAACAGGTCCCGAATTGGATGTATTCTTATTCCGTCATCCCTTTTTCTTCGGTCTAACTGGAGTCCTTGTTTCATTTCTGATCATTACGCTATCTGTCGTTAATTTGCTGAGCTAACATAGCATTTGGAGTTGATTATGGAGAAAAGTGAGTTTCGGATTTTTCCTTCCGAAAGGATGCGTGCCGATTTCCCATGGCAAATCTGGGCCGTAGGGTGGCTGTGTATTTTTAAAGGCAGTATCTGGCTGGCTTACGAGCCAAGCATCTCAGATTCGATGCTCTCGCTGCTCGGCTTTAAATATATGCTGGAGATGGTGCCCCTAATCATTTTTGGAGTTGGTATTTGGAATTTACGGAAGTGGGCCATGTGGGGGGCAATAATTATCGCTACGATTAATTTGATTTTTATCATCTTTACTCCGCAAGCTTTCAGCTCTTTGGTGGTAAAGTCCGAGGCCGCACTCTGGTCTGTTTTGCTATCGATTGTGACGATGCTTTGCAACGGTCCGCTGGGCGATCTGCTGATCCTCCTCACCGCTCCTCTTTTACTTAGAAACATTAAAAAGAATTAGCCACAGACCCACACAGACACACACAGACATTTTGGCCGAGCAACCTGCTCGGCCAAAAACTGTCAATCGCTTCGCGATTCCAAAAAATATCCACACTAAAACTCATTTAAGCATAACATGTATTATTGATAGGATATTTCTCTTAAATTCAGATTAGACTATTGCGCAGAGGGCATACAGTTTTTCCTCGGGCAGTGCCTGCCCCGCCATAGCTTTAGCGACGGCGGGTCGCCCGAGGAAAAGATTTGTTTGTGTGGGTCAGTGTGGGTCCCTGGCTAATTATTCCATGTAGCCGAGGTTCTATTACAAGCACACATGATCCACCGGATCTAGAACCGGTTACAGGCTGGCGGTGAGGTCGTTTCCGCCAGCCTGTAAGGAGAGGCATCTGCTGAAAGGCACGGTTGTGAAAAATAGCAGTGTGCCTTGAACGGATTTGCCGGCCTAGGCGGGCAAAAATACCAATGCAAGTATGAAAAATACAATGCCAATCAGCATAACGGCCATGCAATAACCCATGATTTGGCGTGCTTTTAAGCCTGTCAATCCCAATAAGGCCAGCGCCCAGAACGGCTGAAACAAGTTGGTCCATTGATCGCCGTACGCTAATGCCATAACGGTCTTGGAATAACTGACGCCTATCGTCTTGGCCGCTTCGACAACCACCGGACCTTGAACCGCCCATTGACCGCCGCCGGAAGGTACAAATATGTTGACCAGGCTTGCACTGATGAAGGTAAACAGCGGGTAGGTGAATTGATTGGAGATGGCCACGAACCAGCCGGCGATGACCACGATCAACCCCGAGTACTTCATCATTCCCATGATTCCCGCATAAAAAGGGAACTGCAGGATAATACCGGCACAACCGCGGGTGCCTTCGGCGATGGCGCGCACATAGTTGATGGGTGTGCGGTGCAGAAGAATACCGACAATCATAAAAGTGAAGTTGACGATATTCAAATTGAGCTTGAAACCTTTGGTAGCAAAATACCACACGATAACGATCAATCCCATCAGGCCGACGATGATACTGATGGCCATGCTGTTTTCGAGTTTGCTGGCAACGGTATCGCGACGCTGTTGCTCAGAATCTTCTTCTTTTTCGGCAAGAAAGTCATCGATATTCGGCAGCACTTTGTCGATGGTTACCGTCTCACTCTCATCGACCGGAGTTAGAAATCGGAACAAAAAAGGCAGTCCAATGATCAGGAACACGGCCACGACGATGTTCAAGGGACTGAACAGGGTCTGACTGACCGCAATAATACCGATTTTGTCCGCCAGGAAATGTCCGTCGGTGGCCACCAGCAGTGGTGCCGAGGCGGAAAACCCGCCGTGCCATACCGCCAGACCCGCATATCCGGCGGCGCCCAGAAGCGGATAGTGCATGGCGACCCCTTTTTGGTAGCCGCGCAGCGCTACCTGCCGAGCCATGAGCGCCCCGACGATGATGCCCAGGCCCCAGTTGATGTAAGCTGCAATGATCGCCACCAGGGCCACTAGGTAGGCGGCGCCGGCACCGGTCTTGGGTATGTCAGCCAGGGCTTCGATGGCCCTGCGGACGGCCTTTGTCGTGGCCAGGGCATAACCGGTCACCAGGATCAGACACATCTGCATGGCAAAAGTCAGCAGCTCCCAGAACCCTTTGTTCCAGTGCTTGAGCATGGCGAAGGGTCCGTTGTCTGTGAAAATGACACCCAAGATCAACGTCAAAAAGGTGAGCAAAATGGCGAAAAGAAAAGGATCCGGCATGTATTTGTCCGCCCATCGCGAAAAATAACTCCCCATTCTTCTAATCATAACTGTCCTCCTTTCATCTTATGGTTGAAGGTTTTGGGTCATTCATTTTATTGATGGATAAGAATTTTGAAAACGGGATGAGTGCTAATTTAAGGTTGGTTGCCTTAACAGCAAGCACACCAATAGAGAATGGAGCCGAATTCAAGCAGCAATCATAATGCGGCAACCGGCGACGAGTATTCAAATAACGGATACCGATCGTATTGTCAAGAAAGACAAATAATATAGCCCGCCTCCGCAAATGTTACAGTGCGGCAGCTCTCGCATATTCAACAAATTGAAGGGAAGGGTGGTCGGGGCGCCCAGATTTGAACCAGAGACTTCCTGCTCCCAAAGCAATTGAAGCCCCTTTTGAGAAACCATCTGCGGCGCTCTTAGCCTCTCATTGAAACGCTACATGATTTCAATTTTTGTTTCACCTTTTTTCCAAATTTATAAGCTTAATTTCATATAGTTATACAGGCAATTTATAAACTTTATTTCATATTGATTTATAGTTATATAGGCAATTTGTGAACTTTACTTCATATAGATTTATAGTTATATAGATTTTCTGAAGCTAAGTTATAGTAATTATTGCTATTTTTATATTTATTGTTTTTGGAATATTTTTTGCATTTGGCAAATTTAGTTT
>JASFGM010000264.1:0-5095 GCA_050123755.1 Desulfobacterales bacterium | reverse complement strand
TGGAGACAACCGCCAATTTCTGTGAAGTGCAAAGATTTTTCAGGCGACTTTGTATTTCTTGAGTCGATTCCATTGGTTCCCTCGTTAAATTGAATTCATTTCGCAAACAACATGGCGGATCTATGGTGCTTTAATTTCCAGCACCAACAAGGGGCAATTCCTTATCCAGTTTGAAGAAGACCAAGAATTTTACTTCCTGCTTAGCATCCGGATACTGCCGGCGGCTCAGAGAATACAAAAGTTCGGTCTCCTCTTCTTCGCGCACTTTTGTCATGAAAAGCCGTTTGCCCTTATAACCGGGCCCATCTTCTATAAACAGGAAAGTTGCATGTGAGTTGGACTGCAGATTATGGTGCGTCAGGCGATCGCGCATGATAAACGCCAGAGTTCCATCTTCCATAAAATGCGGTCTGGCATAGATCGCTGCGTCGACTTTACCCTCACCATCAGCCGTGGCCATTATCCCCACTCCCTTTGTATCGTTGAAATATTCTTTAAGCTCCATGATGTCCTCCTTTGAGAATAACAGATATAAATTCCGATGTGGAACAATTTCTCTTTTTTTGCAAAAAGATTAATTTTTATGGTACAAATAAATAACACTATAATACATTTAATGGAAAAGAAAAGGCTTATCGGCAGCTAGACGAAAATGGAGATCGTGAAAAGTTTATCAGATCGTTTTTGTAAGGCTGCTCTATGAAGCGCTTAACAGTAATTTTAAAAGCGTTATCATTTTGTACTCTTTTTAATTCTTGACTTTACAATTTAATCTTAGGAACATTAGTTAAATACCTAAAAAAATAATTTCTTATTAAATGTTAACGAAATTCCATATTGTCGATTAATAAAGGGAGGATAGACATGAAAGTTATAAATATATTCCTCGTATTCGGTCTAATGGTTCTTACCGTAAGTTGTGTTACGAGCGTAGAAATTTCCAAAGATGTTACCTATGATTATAATGTGAATGTCGATCTTGCCGACCTCAAAACCTATGACTTGCGCCCGATCCCCACAGCCATCGGGATTGAACATTTGATGTTGGAACGAATTAAAACTGCGATAGACACAGAATTAATGTTTAAAAAACTTAAAAAGACATCAAATAACCCCGACTTTTTAATCGCCATCTACGGTGTTCGATCCAGAATATTTACAACTGTCTGGCGCGGACCCGACGAAGACCTTATTGTCGAAAAGGGTAAGCTTATCCTGAAATTTCTAGACCCTAAAACACACCAGGTTATATGGTGGGCTGAGACGAGAGCCATATTAGATCCTGATATAGATCCGCGAAATAAAACCGATATGCTAAACGAAGTCGTCCGTAGAATTCTTCAAAAATTTCCACCGGCTTCTTCGTCATAATTTTTTATTTGGTTCAATCAAAGCGCCTTCAACAAGAAAGGGCCGAGAATAGCTCGACCCTTTTTTGTTCCTCAAATTTTTTTTATCAATTACGATGAAAACTTAGTCCGGGTTTTAATTTTCGTTATTTTCATTCTTCAGCAGAATATCGATTATTTCGGGAATATATTCATCCGCCTTGCTGACGTGGAAGCGTGCCGAACCTGCACCGCGGTGGCCGCCGCCATCAAAATGAGCGAGCATCAATCCAACATTCACATTGCAGTTCGGATTAAAAATACTGTGCCCGACATTGACCACAACCATTTCCTTCTTTTTATCCTGATACCGAATTCTCAAATTGACAATTGACTCGGGGAATAGAGAATACACGAGAAATCGATTCCCGCCGGGTGGTTTATCCAGAGTTCTCAAATCCGTAATCGCGACATTCTGATTTAGAAGGGTATGCTTTTTCAAAAAATCCACATAGCGGTCATTGTTCACCACCACACTTTGACAGTGCTGCTTTACCTCCGGATCCCTTAAAACCTGCCGGATATCATTTTTTCTGAAAAGATCAACCAGCTTATTCCAATAGGGCTCGTTGGGTTGATCATCGTTTGAGACTGTCAAAGAAACGAGCACATAAGGATAATTTTCAGGATGAAGAACTTCATCCAGGGTTAAGTTGGCCGAATCAATTTTGTCTGCTGCCTGCACCAGTTCGCTGTAATCTCTGCGCAACTGGCTTTTATAGTAATCAAAAATGATTCCCGCAGCCGATAGGGTAATTTTAAAATCACCTTTAAACGGCGTGTCTATTTGATTGGTATAGTGATGGTCAAACCAGAATGCACATCGCTTATCATAGGGTAAGTTGGCAATAATATCTTCATCTTGAATGTCGACCAACCCCTTTTGCACGCTGTTCGGCTCAACCCATATTACAGGATCCTTTATATCTAATGCTTCAAAAAGCAAAACGGCACAAACAATTCCGTCAAAATCCGGTCGGGTAACAATACGCATCGATCATCTCTCAAAAGATAAAAAGCGCTGTATGCGTTCATTAAAATTGTATTGATGTTATACAATGCTTAATTTATCCTAAATTGAGCGTTTCAAATCTCGACAATCGCTCAACTTAGGTTTAATCTATCATTCGAATTGAGCGAGACGCTCAATCGTCAAACTATATACAGATTCAACCTAAATTTCAAGGAGGATTAAAGTCATGGCACTTTATCTTATTCAGCATGGAAAGAGTCTGCCAAAGGACCAAGATCCTGATCAAGGATTATCTGAAGACGGGACCATTGAAACGAAGCACATTGCAAATCTAGCTCAAAACTATGGCGTTCGCGTTTCTCAGATTAGACACAGCGTCAAAACCAGAGCCCGCCAGACCGCTGAAATATTAGCCAGAGCGCTGAAGCCGCAAAACGACATCCGGGAAATTAGTGGGATAAAGCCGATGGACGATGTGGCCGCATGTGCTGCCAAAATAGATCCTGACGAAAATGTAATGCTGGTGGGTCACTTACCATTCATGGAACGGATCACTTCTTATCTGATAACAGGATCGATCGATCAACCGGTAATTAAATTTCAAAACAGCGGGATTGTATGCCTGGATAAAGATCCCGAAACTCAATCGTGGGTCATAAAATGGACCCTCATGCCAAACATCGACTAGCGTTATTTCCTACAAAAATGTTACAAAAGTCGTTTGGTATATTTTAGTTCAGTTGAGTTCCTTTATACAACACAATGTCTATGGTTTCAGGTGTCAGTGTTCAGGTGTCAGTAAGGGTTCAGAGGTTCAGGTTTAGGATAACCTTGAACGCTGAACCTTTGGACGTTGAACCTTTGAGCCAAGCGGCAGATACCTGACACCCGACACCTGACACCTAAAATAAAACCGTGTTTTGTAAATTACTTGCGGGACGCAACACTAGAGGGAATGACAATTCATCTTAACTGAGTCTTTCGACGACCAGTGCCACCCCGTTGCCACCTCCGATACACGCGCTCACCAATCCGAGTTGGGCATCACGATCCTTCATGGCGTAAAGTAATGTCGTCAGAATTTTAGAACCGGTTGCCGCTACCGGATGGCCCAATGCAATCGCGCCACCATGAACGTTAACTTTGCTACGGTCGACATTCAACTCTCTCTCGCAGGCGATATACTGAGCTGCAAACGCTTCGTTAAGCTCGATTAAATCAATATCGGACAGCTCCAACCCGGCCTGCTTTAGCGCAATCGGTATCGCCTTAACCGGTGCGATACCGAATTTCTTTGGCTCGTTACCTACGAATGCATATCCACGAATAAGCGCTAACGGTTCCAATCCCATGGCCTTGGCCTTTTCACGATCCATTAACACCTGGGCGGAAGCCGCATCGCACAGCGCACAGGCATTGCCGGCCGTGATTGTACCATCCTTATTAAATACCGGTCTGAGTTTGCCTAACGATTCACCGGTGACATCCGCGCGGAAGATCTCTTCATCCTTGAAAAGGTTTACCTGACCTTTGCGACCGGGTACTTCAATCGGAATGATCTCTTGGTCGAATTTTCCTGCCTTAACGGCAGCTTCGGTTTTGTTATGACTTTCAGCTGCAAACTGATCCTGCTCCTCGCGGCTAATCTCAAATTCTTTAGCCAGGGCGTCGGTCAAATCACCCATGAGAGCGCCCCCCAGGGGGCACAAAAAGCCATCTTGGTGCATTAAGTCCAATATATCGCCCTTACCCATACGATAGCCAAAACGTGCTTTCGGCAATGCATACGGGATATTGCTCGTACTCTCGGTGCCACCGACTAAAACGGTATCGAGATCTTCGGCCTTGATCGCCTGCACCCCGAATATTAATGCCTGGATACTCGAGCCACAGCGCACATTAATGGAAACCGCAGGTACATCAATGGGCACGCCGCCCTTTACGGAGGTAATCCGGGCCGGGTTAGGCCCGACTCCGGCCTGCCAGGCATTGGCGAATATGGTCTGGTCGATATCTTCGGGCTTAATACCTGACCGCTTAATAGTTTCTGCCACGATCACCGCACCGAACTCAGGGGCGGTCAACGCAGCCAAAGAGCCGCCAAATTTTCCGCCCGCCGTACGGCCGGCACCCAATATTACAACTTCTCTCATAATTCCCTCCTAAATATAAAGTGATTAAATTAGTGATTGATCTCGCTGACGAGACCGCAAACTATCTCAAAAAGAATCCTATGTGTCAAGCCTCAAGAAACCGTATAATCTTACAGGTAATATTTGGTGTATCAAAATTTGATAAATAATGAAAGTCCGAGAAAATATGTGAAAATTAATGAAATATTGTAAAATAATATATTATTTCTTTATAATAATCAATCTTTCCCGATTTCCATCATTTTTAGGCTTTGTGCCCCATTCCTAAATATGATCTATGAAAAAAAATCATCAATGAATTAAATCATGAAAAATTTTCATCAATTAAATGAGCTCCATATTAGATAAGATATACACCGAATACAAAACCTTTACCCCGTCCCAGCAAAAAGTTGGCGAATATCTCACGCAGCATTTCGATGACGCCTTGATCTTAAAGGCCAATCAGCTCGCAAAAGAGGCCGGTGTATCCGAGGCGACCTTTACACGCTTTATCACAAGACTTGGATTCTCAGGATTTTCTGAATTCAAGCGGGAGATCGGAAACTTCATCATTCAGGGCAACTCCACGGCGGAAAGGT
>JASFGM010000263.1:0-5105 GCA_050123755.1 Desulfobacterales bacterium | reverse complement strand
ATCAAAAGAAGGAAATATGGTTTCATCCCTTTATTGAAGAGCAGGATTCCATTAAACAAAATCTGTAGACACCAAAAAAAGTTTAGGGAGGGTCGAATATGAGGATTTTGGTGATTAATCCCTTTGGGGAAACGGAATACCACGGACGTGAGAATCTGGAAAGGATCAAGCGACCGGATACGCAATTCGATATGGTTAATATCGCTGAATCTTATCCGTTAACCAATAACCAATGGTTATACTTCCGCCATCTGTGCACAAATCCAACGATCGACAAGGTGATCCAGGCCGAAAAAGACGGCTACGATGCTGTTTTTCTCTCCTGCAATCTGGATATTGGGTTATACGAAGCACGATCGCTAGTTGATATCCCGGTGACCGCCACACTGGAATCGGCCGCTCTGGTTGCTTATGCCATGGGGAGGACTTTTTCCCTAATCAGCGTGGATGATCAAAATGGACGCATTCAAAAAATGATACTGGAGCAATACGGTCTAGCCGGCAAGTGGGTCTCTCACCGTTGGATTGATATTGGTGCCAGCCAGCTCTACCCCGATATCACCCCGGAAGATACAGTTTACGAGAAAGCGGTCGAGGCTGCCCAAAAGGCTGTCGAGGCAGACGGCGCAGAAATTCTAATTGCGGGCTGTACGCTTATCGGGTCGATCCTGACGCACCGCATCCGGGACCCGTTCAAAGAGCTGGGCGCACCGGTGATTGATGGTATGGTGACCGGTTTCAAGATGGCCGAGATGATGAGCGACATTTGCAGCCTCACATCTCTCCCGCCGGTGAGCCGACGAGGATTTTTCCAGTTTCCCCCACGTGAATATTACGACAGGGTGAGAAAATTCTATAAAAAGCCCTTGTAAGTCCATAATTAAAACGGGGAGGCTCGAACTCAGGGAGATCCAGATGACACCGAGAGAAAGGGTAATCGCGGCAATAGAGCATAGGGAAACGGATCGGGTGCCGGTTGATTACTGGGGCACCCCCGAATACGATACCCGATTGATCCGTCATTTCGGGGTTGAGAGTCGCGATCGGATGTTGGAGAAGCTGGGGGTCGACTTACGCTATATCTATGCTTCCGGCATCATCTATGAGGATCCGGCCGGGCTCTTTAAGCCCACTCCGCGTCATATTGGACCCCCGCGATCCAAATTCCCGGATGGTTCCTTTGAAGACCTTTGGGGCGTTACAAGGAAGCTTGTCAAAGTTCATTCAGGCAATTCTTACCGTGAAGCCATCAAGAATCCATTACGCCATATGACGAGCCTGGTCGAAATTCAAACCTATGACAAGTGGCCTCAAGCCGAAGATTTCGATTTCAGCAACATGAGAGATGCCTGTACGGCCTGGCCTGATTATGCTATCGCAGTGGGGGGCATGCCGGGTTGCGCAACTGTCTTCATCCAGTGCTGGTACAGCCGTGGCCTCGATCAAATTCTTCTGGATTTGATTGAAGCGCCCGATATCGCCCATGCGATCATAGAAAAAATCACTGTTTTTCAGCTGGAATACCATCGTCGGCTCCTGGATGAGATCGGAGACCTGGTCCAGATTCTGATGCTCGCGGACGACTTCGGCACCCAGCAAGGCCTTATGATGAGCCCGCAGCACTTTCGGGAGTTCTTTCGGAAACCCCTTGAAAGTTTGATTGCGCTTGGTAAAGAATACGAATTAAAGATCATGCTCCACTGTGATGGTCATATTCGACGATTGATTCCCGATTTCATTGAAATGGGGATCGACATACTCAATCCCATACAAAATGTGGGGCCCGGTATGGAACCTGAGGGATTGAAGACGGAATTCGGAAAGCATCTCTGCTTTCATGGTGGGATCGACACCCAGGAGGTTCTTCCGCACATTTCGCCGCAGGAAGTCAAAAGAGAAGTCGAAGAAAAGGCCGCGCTCCTCTCCAAAGGAGGCGGTTACATCATTTCTCCAACCCATATGCTACAATTGGATGTGCCATTGAAAAACGTAATTGCATTCTATGAACCATTTGGGATTGAGGCATAATTTTGTTCGAGCTCAAACCATTTGTCGTACGGGCTTTCACGTGACATTATTAACCCATTAAGTATCGAAAGGAGGCAGATATGAGGAAACATTTGATGTTAACTCTGCTTGTGTTGGTGATGGTCATCGGTATGGGTGTTGGAACAGTCAATGCAAAGATGACACTGAAAGCGGGAAGCGTATTACCGCCGGATTCGGATCAGGGCCAGGCTCTGGAGTTCTTTGCCAAAAGGACCAAGGCTTTAACCAATGGTGAAATCGAGATCCAAGCTTTCCATTCAGGTGAGCTGGGCCCCCCCCCGACTCAATTCAAAAACACGACTGCAGGTGCCCAAGACTTGGTGGTGGACACACTCGATTATTTCAAAGCCTATGATGATCGATTCGGGGTGATCAATACACCCTTTGTATTCCGGAGCCGCAAACATTTCCAAAATTTTCTGAATAGCGACATTTTCGCCAAGATTGCTCAAAAAGTTGAACAGCGTGGCCTTGTCTTTCTCGGGAATTACAACTGGATGCGGCAACAAGACCGTGGCATCCTAAGTCGAAGACCTATTTTCACGCCTCAAGATCTACAGGGCATTAAAATGCGGATGTTCCAAGCCGAAATGCCCATTCAGGCATGGTCGGCCATGGGCGCTAACATTCAGGTCTTATCCTGGTCGGATGTTTACACAGCTCTGGCCACGGGTGCGGTAGACTCTCTGACCACCGTCGTCAGCGCTTCCTACCTGAACAAACATATCGAAATCGTTAAATATTTCACAAACACGAGGGAGTATTTTCAGGTCATTCTGCCGGTGATGAGTAAAAAAACCTGGAACAAACTCAATGATCAGCAGAAGAAGGCGATCATCCAAGCCGCCAATGAGGCGGGGGAAGAATATGTGCGACTCAGCAAGGAGGGAGATGTTGCGCATACGCTTCGTGCCCAGGAAGAGCTGGGTCTAAATATCATCATTCCGCCTCTAGGGCCGTGGCATGCAAAGGCCAAGGACATACATACCAAGTTTGAGGCGGATGGAACATTACCCAAAGGCATTATTGAAGCAGCCAAATCTATAAAGTGACCTCAATAAGACCTTCAGCGCAAGCGGAACAACCCCGGGGCCTGGCTTTTTTCCGTCAGGCCCTCAAGGGGCTTGGTGTTTGTGAATTAAGTGTCGCTGTTACGGCATTTTTCTTAGCAGTGATCCTTAATTTTATCCAGATCAGCTTGCGGTACGCATTTGAAAAATCAATTTGGTGGTCCCAGGAGATATCCCTGCTCCTTATGATGATTGCCTATTTCCTGGGCATTAGCTGCGTATTTCGCAGCCGCCAATATGTTATTATTCTTATGATTGTTGAGAGATTGCCGCAGAAAATTCAACTTTTGTGTTATTACTTTGCACAACTCCTGACCATTTTCTTTTGTACCGTGATCCTTGTTGAGGGCATTATAATCGCCCCGGAAAGGCTGACTACCTATACGGTCATTCTTCACTTCCCGGAGTTTTTTTGGACGCTGCCCCTCCTTGTCGCGTCAGCTTCCATGATTTTGACTTCCCTCTATTTTTCGGTATCAATATGGAATGCATCACTCAAAAACCCGGGATTTTCTCTGTCTAATTTAGAGGCTTTGGTGTTGGTCAACAAGGAGGCAGACCAGAAATGATATCTCTCCTTCTGCTTATCATTATGGTCGCACTTATGGCCGTTCGCGTGCCTGTCAGCATAGCAATCGGGATTGCAGTAACAATCGCTCTTCTCGTGGGTGATTTCCCGTTGGATGTGATACCGACCATGATGGTCGATGGCCTGGACAGCTTCCCGCTTCTAGCGGTACCCTTTTTTGTTTTGGCCGGAAATTTAATGAATGCTGGGGGTATTACCAGACGCATTTTTGCTTTCGCTAGGGCATTATTTGGTCCTATCCGCGGAGGATTGGCCCAGGTCAATGTTGCTGCGAGCATGATCTTTGCAGGAATGTCCGGTGCAGCCCTCGCCGATCTGGCAGGTTTGGGCGCCGTCGAAATGGAAGCCATGCGTAAAAACGGATATCCGGAAGACATTTCAGCCGCTGTGACCCTTGCTTCGTGTACTGTAGGACCGATTATCCCGCCCAGCATTGTCTTAATTGTATATGGCCTTGCTACCAACACCTCCGTAGGCAGGCTCTTCTTAGGAGGTGTTTTCCCGGGTATCCTGATAGGGCTGATGTGCATGTTATTTATCTATCTTTGGGTGCGGATTAAGGGAACCACTTGGGGGCAATCCGAGACGTTTCGCATCGGTGAATTTTGGCGCTCGTTCAAGAGCGGGACCCCGGCATTATTATCCCCCGTATTGGTGATAGGTGCTATCATAACCGGTGTTGCATCCCCGACAGAGGTGGGTGCACTTGCTGCTGCATATGCATTTCTGGTTGGATTAATCTACCGCGAGTTGACCCTGCGGAGACTTATCTCAAGTCTGATTGAATCAACTACCACGACCGCAGTGATTATGTATCTCATCGCGGTTTCGATTGTTATGGGTTGGAT
This sequence comes from Desulfobacterales bacterium, assembly GCA_050123755.1. GTDB lineage: Bacteria > Desulfobacterota > Desulfobacteria > Desulfobacterales > JAHEIW01 > JAHEIW01. The sequence continues at coordinate 549 of JASFGM010000263.1, read as the reverse complement.
CATCACAATCGAGCGGGTTCCCCACGAAGCCGCACAGGCCATTACAACCTACATACAGAGCCCCATGGTCGGGATGCTAATCATCAATCTGTTTCTAATCGTGGTCGGGATGTTTCTTGAAACACTCCCGGCATTGCTTATTTTGTCACCGATTTTGCTGCCGGTGGTCAAGGCGTTTGGCATTGACCCTGTACACTTCGGGGTTATCATCTGTTTTAATCTGATTATCGGAATCATCACACCCCCCATGGGGATCGGGATTTTTGTAGCTGCCAGGGTAGCCAAATTAACACCCGAGCAAGTGCTTCGGAAGATCATACCATTTTTTATCCCGCTACTGGTAGGTCTACTATTGATTTCTCTACTTCCAAATCTCACCCTATGGCTGCCAAACAAAGTATTTGGTGTAAGCCCATAAAGGTTGTAAATATTGGGCCGAGACCCGTTATGACACAGAAAGGAGACATGCTATGTATGGATGGAGGGCGAAAATTGGATTCATGCTCCCCTCATCGTGTATGGTGTATGAGCAGGAGTTTTTGAAGATCA
>JASFGM010000262.1:0-5120 GCA_050123755.1 Desulfobacterales bacterium | reverse complement strand
CGTTGGATTGATTCGATTGGTTAAATTCGTTTTCGAATGATTATTAACCAATCAAACCAATTGAACCACTAAAACGGTTTGTTGTGGGCAAAAAAATCTCAAAGCCGATTAACTTCGACCCATGTAGATTAGACTTAAACCCAACACCATGAGCACCAAACCAAACCTTCTCAAAGAGCTTTCCGGAGAATTGATGATTTTTTTAACCCAGCCTTTCATTTTACCTGGAAAAGCAAAATAAGGCAGTCCTTCAATAATCATCACCATTCCGATTACGCATAAAAAAAATTCCATTGGCTGTTAGATCCCGGTCTCCGATAAATAGGTTCAACGCTGCGGCGATTGTCGAATTTTCAACGCCAAAAATAACCGCTTCTGCGGTAATCTTATAAACTTACAATCTCATCATCTTACCGGCTTATTAGAATGGTTAAACTAATATTTATAATCCTTTAGCATATATTTTGTCAAAACAAATTGGAACGGGCCAGCGATTCCCGGTGAAGCGATCATGCAGGGCTAAATGCCCGAGTATACGGTTTTTCATATAAACCCAGCGATCTTGTCATTTAGAGAATCGCTGATCTCGCGAATTTCTGCTTGTCAAAAGGGCCGCTTTGATAGTAATAGCTAAGTTGAGCGATTTTCGAGGTTGCCGCAGCTACAAGGAAGATGTCGTTCCGCTATAGTGAACGATGCGGGACGGCATCTGACGCAGTAGATGCGGTAAGATCGGCAATCCCCCGTGGGGTTTCAAATTTTAAAAATATATATCGATAGAATTCATTAATTAAAAAAAAGACCCCTTTTTAAAATTTGAAACGCTCAATTTAGGTCATACTAACGGACTTAACATCTGAAAAAATCCGCATTTATCGCGTCTATATTATCCATTAATCCGGGGCAAAGGAGCTTTGAAATGAAAGAAGCTAAAATACCCGTCGTCAAACGATCGCTTTTTTCCTGGGTATTTGCCGGCAATGTCAAACTTCAAATAGCGCTTTTATTTATCATTGTTGTCATGGTTTTTGCCCGGGTTCTGCCCCTGGAAATGCAAAAGCGTATTGTAAACGAAGCGATTAATTTAAGAAACATCGATTTGCTGCTTCGGTATTGCGGCATTTATCTGGTCGCCGTTATTTTTTTCAGTGGGCTAAAATACTTGACAAACGTTTTACAAACGCTGATTGCGCAGCGCACCACGGCCAGGATGCGTAAAGAGCTATATCACCATATTCTGACCCTGCCATTAGGCTTTTTCAGAAACACGCAGCCGGGGTCGGTGGTCAATTCATTGGTCTCGGAATTGACAATGCCTGGTAATTTTGCGGGCCTGGCCGTCACAGCGCCGGTTACCAACATATTAACGCTGCTGGCATTTGCGGTTTATCTATTCTTCCTGAATCCTCTGCTGGCAGCCGTATCGTTGAGCATTTACCCCATCGTCGTTTTTCTGGTCCCGGTGCTCCAAAAGGGTGTCAACCGGGCCAACAAAAAGCGGGTCTATGCCGCCCGGGATTTATCCAGCCGCATCGCCGAATCCATTACCGGCATTCATGAGGTCCACGGCAACGGTGCTTATCGCATCGAAAATCGAAAATATGACGGCATGGTGGATCGACTGCTGAAAATAAGAATCATCTGGAGTCTGTACCGATTCGCCGTCAAAACATCCAACAGTTTTTTTGTCAGCCTGGGGCCTTTTATCGTATTCATTCTGGGCGGCTATCTGACCATTAAAGGCCAGCTGGAGCTGGGCGCGCTGGTAGCATTTTTATCCGCCCAGGAAAAACTCTATGACCCCTGGAAGGAATTGATTGAATTTTATCAGGTGTATCAGGATGGTTCCGTGACCTATAAGCGCACCATGGAATTTTTTGACGTGATGCCCGAGCATGCCATGGAGCCCGAAGATCGTAAACCTTTTGATTTGGATGGCAGCGTGGAAGTCAAAGATATGTCTTTTGTCACCGATAGCGGTATCCGTTTACTTGACGGCATCAATTTATCCTTAAATTCCGGGGAACATCTGGCTTTGGTCGGTTTTTCCGGCAGCGGCAAAAGCACCCTGGCGCTTTGTATCGGGCAGCTCTACAAGTATACCGGTGGACACGTTTTAATCGGAGAAAAAGAAGTGGCGGATCTGACCAAAAAAGACATGGTCAATAATTTGGGCTTTGTGGCCCAGAACCCGTTCATCTTTGACGGGACCATTGAAGAAAACATCCTTTACGCCTGCCGGGCCAAAGTCGACGGAAACGGCCAAAGCGGACAAGCGCTTCCCAACCTGGATGACATTATTGCGGTGCTTCATCAAACCGGCATATTTGTGGATGTATTGCGCTTCGGCCTGAACACGATTTTGGCCCATGACCAGCAAAAGGAATTGGTCGAAGTTATTATCCGTGTTCGCGAAAACTTTCAGCGCGATTTCGGAGAAGAGCTCGCGGATTACGTAGAGTTTTTCGATGAAGACAAATACCTTTTTTACTCCAGTGTGGCCGAAAATTTAATCTTCGGCACCCCTAATAAAGATACGTTTAGTGACGCCAATCTGTCAAAAAATGAATATTTTTTAAGCTTTTTAAACCGAGCGGATTTGACCCGGCCGCTGTTCAGTCTGGGAGCAGAATTGGCCAGACAAACCGTGGATATCCTGGGCAACCTCCCGCCCGACGCCATTTTTTTCGAGCAAAGCCCCATCAAACCGGAGGAATTAGATGAATTCAAAGTATTGTCCGAGCGTCTAAAGCGTATGAAACTGCATGAATTAGCCGATCCGGATCGCAAAAAGCTCCTGGAACTGGCGCTGCGGTTTGTGCCGGGAGTTCATAAAATGATCGCCTTGCCCGGCATATTGGAAGATTTAATTTTAGAAGGCCGCGCTTTGTTCCGCGCGAAGATCTCGGAGGATGATCCCGGCACTGTAACGTTTTATCAACCGTCGGAATATATCCATTCTCAAACCATATTGAACAATATCTTTTTTGGCAAAACCAAGGAAGCCAACCCCCAGGCCCAAGAGAAGATCAATCAAAGCATTATACAGCTTTTGATCGAAGAGGATCTTCTGGAGACCATCATCGAAATCGGCATGTATTTCCAGGTGGGCAGCAAGGGCGACAAGTTATCCGGTGGGCAGCGACAGAAACTGGCGATTGCCCGCGCCTTTCTGAAAAATCCAAGAATCTTGATTATGGACGAAGCGACCTCAGCGCTCGATAACACGTCACAATCACGCATACAAAATCTGCTTGAAACCCGCTGGAAGAAAAAAAGCACCGTGATATCGGTCGTTCACCGCCTGGATACCATTAAAAACTATGATCGCGTGGCCGTCATGAAAGCCGGCAAGATACTTGAAATGGGAACCTATGACGAACTGATGGCCCGGAAAGGACAGTTATATGAACTCGTCGGAAAAAAATAGAAGCGGCCCATCCAGCGAGTTAGAACAAAACCTGGAGATTTTAAGACAGACCTACTTTTTCTCCGGATTGCCTCTTGAAACCCTGAAGGTTTTTGCTTATCTTTGCACGAGGGTAAAATTTAAGGAGGGCGAGTATATCTTTCAACAGAATGAAGACGATGGACGCGCGTTTTACATCATCAGCGGAAAAGCCCGACTGGAGCGCGCAGACAACAGCACCGCCAAAGAGATTAGAGACTGCAATACCGGTGAATTTCTAGGCGGTCTGACGTTGCTCGGAGAAGCGCGCCGGCTTTTTTCACTGAAGGCCGTGGAAGATACCGTCTGTCTGATACTGAACCGGGAAAAATTTTCAAAAACCATTAAACAGTTTCCGGATATCATGCCTCGAATTTTCAAAGCGGTGGCCAAAAATGTCGATGCCTGGGAAGAACGATTTTTAGCCGACCGCGCCGATATGTGCGGGGAATGTATGGTAAATTTAGGTGTCAGCCTGATTTGAGCCTCAGATGAAAAAAATCTTTTCAAGAGAGGTTTTTTTGGGATACAATAAAGCCGAAACGGGAGCAGAGGTTTCAAGTCCGCAAAAGTAAAAATTTATGGCCAAAAACAAAGTATCATTTAAACTTAAAAGTAAATTGTCCGAATTGGACGCCCTGTGCCAAAAGTTGGAAAAGTTTGGTCAATCCATGGGTCTGTCCCAAAAATGTATCTTCGAAGCCAACCTAGCGCTTGATGAACTGTTCACCAACATCATTTCCTACGGCTTTGACGATAAAAATGAACATACCATCAGGATTACGATATCTTTCCAGAATGATGAACTGGTCTTTAATATTGAAGACGACGGCATCCCGTTTAACCCCACGGAGGTGGAATCGCCGGACCTGGAATGCACCATTGAAGAATGCAGAATCGGGGGTCTGGGTATCCACCTGGCCAAAAATCTTATGGATGAAGTGTGCTACCAAAGGTGCAACGATAAAAATGTTTTAACCCTGAGAAAAAATATCAAAAATACTGAACTGCAAAAGAAACGAGTTAAAGGTTGATCTTAGAATCGATGACGGTGAATGGAACCGGAGGCTTGGGCAGCAATAATTTAATCTCGACTTTTTATTTTAGTGTGCAGGGAGGACAGTAAATGGAAATTATCGAAGAAAATCAAAGCGGAATAAATATTTATAAACTCAACGGTCGCCTCGATTCCAATACATCCCAAGGGTTTGAGAAAAAAATTTTTCAAGCAATTGATGATGGCTCCAAAAGTATGATCATTGACTTTAAAAATCTTGATTACATTTCAAGCGCCGGCTTACGGGTTATCTTAAAGGCGACCAAGGCGCTTAAACGCGAAGATGGAAAGATCATGTTGTGCGATATGCAGGATTATGTAAAGGAAGTTTTTGAAATTGCAGGATTTGATTCCTTTTTGCCGATTGTTGCCAGCATGGACGATGCCCTGAACGCGTTTTAACCGCACCGCGGTCCGGCAGACAAATTAAATAACCTACCCCAAACCGATCAGACCGCGCCTACCGAGTTCCCGTATGAATTGGGTAACCGCCACTTCAGCCTCCCTGAATTGCAATTGATGGGTTTCGGCAAATATTTGAATCAATTGGCGTACCGAGCGCTTGCCATCCAGCAAATCCCAGACCGATGAGCCCAACTCGTCCAGCTGAAGCGC